>CAYYBU010000291.1:0-4925 GCA_964469945.1 uncultured Planctomycetaceae bacterium | reverse complement strand
GGCGACCCTCAAGATCAGCACCGCCGGCACCGCCCGCGAGGGAATCCAGGCCATTCGCCGCCATGCGCCGGACGCCGTGATTCTGGACGTGCGGCTGCCCGACATGTCGGGGCTGGAAGCCTACGCGCTGATCCGCCAGATCGACGCCCGGCTTCCGGTCATCGTGATTACGGCGCACGGGACCACCGAGACCGCCATCGAGGCCATGAAGATGGGGGCCTTCGAGTATCTGCTCAAGCCGCTGGATCTCGACCAGTTCGGCGCCGTCGTGGACCGCGCCGTCCACGCCAGCCGGCTCAGTCGCGTGCCGGCGATCTATCGCGCCAAGCAGGAGCCCGAGGTGGAAGGCGATCAGTTGGTGGGCGGCGCGGCTTCCATGCAGGATCTCTACAAGTCGATCGGACGGATCGCCCCCCAGGACGTGACCGTGCTGATTCTCGGCGAGAGCGGGACGGGCAAGGAATTGGTGGCCCGCGCCATCTATCAGCACAGCCGCCGCAGCCAGGCGCCGTTTCTGGCGATCAATTGTGCCGCCATCCCGGAACCGCTGCTGGAAAGCGAACTGTTCGGCCACGAGCGAGGCGCGATTACCGGCGCGGACCGCCGCCGCATCGGCAAGTTCGAGCAGGCCCACGGCGGCACCGTCTTCATGGACGAGGTGGGCGACATGGCCACCGGCACGCAGGCGAAGCTGCTGCGGCTGTTGCAGGAAAAACAATTCGAGCGCGTCGGCGGCAACACCACGATCACCAGCGATATTCGCGTCATCGCCGCCACCAATCAAGATCTGGAGTCCTTGGCCGCCGCCGGCCGCTTCCGCCAGGACCTCTTCTACCGCTTGAACGTGCTGACGATTCGCATCCCGCCGTTGCGCGAGCGGATCGAGGATATCCCCTTGCTGCTGGAATACTTTCTCGCCCGCATGAACCGGGAACTGGACCGGCACGTGCAGACGGTCTCTCCGGAGGCGATGCAACTCCTCGTGCAACACACCTGGCCGGGCAATGTGCGGGAGTTGCAGAGCGCCGTCCAATATGCCTTGGTGCATAGCGCGGGCGATACGCTGCTGGCCGACTGTTTGCCGTCCCATTTTCAGCAGAAGTCCGCGCAGGTGGCCGTGCGGGCCGCCGAGGAGTCGGTCGATCTGGCCGTGGCCCGACTGACGCGAGAGACGCTGGCGCAACCATGCGGAAACATCTACTACCAGATTCAAGCGGCCGTGGATCGGGTCGTGCTCCGCGAAGTGCTGGAACACGCCAAGGGAAACCAAGTGGAAGCGGCCGATCTGTTGGGCATTTCCCGCACCACCTTGCGGTCCAAACTCCGCGCGCTGGGCCTGGTCGTGGAGAAACAGGTCAGCGATTCGCCGGACTAGTGCGACCTTGCGGTTTGGGCAAAGTTTATCGATCAAGCGGCCGATATTGAGGAGGAGATGCGACCCAAGCGGCCGCCAGTCGTCGCGATGGGTCGTGACGATGCCTTGCGGGCCACCATTCCAGGTGGGTTTTCTCCCTCGATGAGCCATGTCCGAACTGACACCCCAAATCGTGGATGCCGTGGTTGCCGCCTGTCAGGCGGGTGCGGCGGAAGCCGGCCAGGCGCTTAGCCGCGCCCTGGATCTGGAGATCCGCCTCGCCGTAGGGACGGCGGGCTCGCTGCAAGCCGCGGCCCTGCCCGCGGAGTTGAGCGGCCCCGGATTGGCCCTCTTGTTCACCGTCGGCTCGGCCGGGGCGTTGCTGTTGGTGCCGGAAAGCAGCGGGCTGGTACCGGCCTGGTGTGCCGCGCCCGACCCGACCGGCCAAAGCAAGTTGGCCACCTTGGCCCAAGAGTTGGGCATGATCCTACTGCCCGAGACGCTGATGGCCGAGGATTTTCGCGCCGTGCGGGTCAAGAGCCTGGCCGAGGTGTTGCGGCGTGGCGGGATGGCGGACGGTGCGGCCGTGGTGCCCCTGGAATTATCGGCGGCCACCAAGGCGACCGCCCGGCTGATCTGGCCCATTCCGCAGCCCCTGCGGGCGTTGGATGAGGCCGCCGCACCGAAAGGGGACCCCGACGCGCCGCAAACGCCAGCCGAGCCGCCGGCGGCGACCAAAGCGGCGCCGCGCCCGACGACCCGGGCGGAAATGCGGCAGCCGACCCCGCGGCCCCGGGAGTTGCCTCCTTATACGCGCAGCCTGCTGCGCATCCGCGTGCCCGTGGTCGTGACCCTGGCCGAGAAACGGCAGGCATTGGGACGCATTGTGGAACTGGGCCCGGGCTCGATCATCCAGTTCGACAAATCGTGTGAAGAAATGCTGGATCTGTCGGTGGGCAACCATCCGCTCGCCAGTGGCGAGGCGGTCAAAGTGGGCGACAAGTTCGGTCTGCGCATCACCTCGATCACCCTGCCGGAAGAGCGCTTCCATCCGGTCAAGCCGGCGAAGAAGGGAAAATGACTGCTCTGGTCCGCCGCTGCCAAAGGGGGTAAACTGGAGAAGGTTTTCTTTATCCCGAGGCGCTGTGGCCCATGATTCTGTTGATCGACAACTACGATTCCTTCACCTATAACCTGGTGCAGCGGCTGGGCGAGATCGATCCGTCGCTGAAATTGGAAGTTCACCGCAACGACCAGATCACGCTGGAAGAGATCGAGGCGCGGCGGCCCTCGCACTTGATTATTTCGCCCGGCCCCTGCACGCCGGACGACGCCGGCATCTCGCTGGCCAGCGTCAAGCGGTTTGCCGGCCGGATACCGCTGTTGGGCGTCTGCTTGGGACACCAATCGATCGGGCAGGCCTTCGGCGGACGGATCGTGCGTGCCGGCCGGCTCATGCACGGCAAGACCGACATGATCCATCACGACAATCGCGACTTGTATGAAGGGCTGCCCAACCCCTTCGAGGCCACCCGCTACCATAGCCTGGTGATTCAGCCCGAGACGCTCAGCGACCAGTTCGAGGTCTGTGCCTGGAGCAACGCCCCGGACGGCACGCGCGAGATCATGGGCATTCGTCACCGGCGTTTTCCGCTGTTCGGCGTGCAGTTCCATCCGGAGAGTTTTCTCACCCCCTGCGGCACGACGATTTTGGAGCGGTTCCTGGCGGCGAAAATGCCCTGCACAGCCTGACCGCCCTCCCCCCGGCCCCTCTCCCGCGAGCGGGCGAGGGGAGCCTTACATGCTGCCGAGACTGCAAGACTATTATCGTTCCACGTTTGGCCACGCCGTGGTGGGCGGGGCGCTGCTGTGGGCCGCGCTGCCGCCGCTGGGGCTGTGGCCGCTGGCTTGGATCGCGCCGGTCTGGTGGGTGCTGCTGATCCGCCGCCAGCAGTTGCCGCCGTTGGCCATCGCGCCGCCGCGGTGGCTGCGGCCGGTCCCCTTGATCGTCTCGTGTGTGCTGTTCTTCTTGACTTGGATGGCCGCGGCCGGCTGGTGGCACGGTTGGCAGTATCGAGACTTCTGGATTGCGGAAGTCGTTTTTTGGCCGGCGGCACTGGGTTTGGGGTTTGTCGCCGCCTGCTGGTGGCGAGAACGGCCGTACCGCTCGCTCTGGCTGGCCGGCTTGCTGTTCTGGCTGGCCGCGCTGCACTGGCTGCGATTCCCCCATTGGGCGACCGGTTTCGGTTGGCTGGCGATGTGCGGCTATTTCGCCTGCTATTTCCCCTTGTTCGTGGGCCTTTCCCGCCTGGCCGTGCATCGCCTGCGCGTGCCGGTGATCGTGGCCGCGCCGGTCGTTTGGACCGGCTTGGAATTGGCCCGTGCCCACGTGCTCACGGGCATGACCATGGCCAGCCTGGGGCACACTCAGTACCAGCAGATCGCGCTGATTCAGTTTAGCGATCTGACGGGCTGCTTCGGGGTCAGCTTCCTGATCGTGCTGGTGGCCGCCTGCCTGGCCCGCATGTTGCCCTGCGACGGCCAGCGGCGGACGTTCTGGCCCTTGGCGCCGGCCGTGGGGTTATTGGCCGCCGCGCTGCTTTATGGTTCGCTGCGCACCGCCGGCGAGTCCACGCTGCCCGGCGGGCGGGTAGCATTGATCCAGGGGTCGATCGACACGGAAATGAAGTGCGACGCCAACCAGCGGGCGGCCATCTTCCAGCAGTACTTCGAGCTCTCCCAAGAAGCGGTCCAAAAGGCGGCCCAAGATCAGCAGCGGGTCGAACTGGTGGTCTGGCCGGAAACCATGTTCCGCGAATCGCTCATCACCTGCGACGCCAACTACGGCCAGCCCAAGGTATATGCCGACTGGCCGGCGGACAAGTTTCGCCAGCAGGTGGAAGTCGCGCGGCAACGTGGCCTGAACTACATGGCGGAAACCGCCCGGGCGCTGGACGCCGCCTTGATCCTGGGCGTGGACCGGCAGCATTTCGCCGCCGAGCGGTTGCGTTTTTTCAACTCGGCCGCCTTTGTTGCCCGGGAGGGAAAACTGCTCGGCTATTACGACAAAATGCACCGCGTCATGTTCGGCGAATACGTGCCGCTGGCCGACCGCTTCGATTGGCTCCACAAGCTGACGCCGCTGAGTGTCAGCCTGAGCGCGGGCGAACATGCGGCCAGTTTCTCGTTGGGCCGCCTGCGCATCGCGCCGAATATCTGCTTCGAGTGCGTGCTGTCGCACGTCATTCGCCGCCAGATCAACGAGCTACGCGCCGCGGGCCAGGAGCCCAACGTGCTGGTGAGCCTCACCAACGACGGTTGGTTCTGGGGGTCCAGCGAATTGGACATGCACCTGGTCTGCGCGGTGTTTCGCGCCGTGGAGTGCCACAAGCCGTTCGTGATCGCCGCCAATACGGGCTTCTCGGCCTGGATCGACGGCGACGGCCGCATCGTGCAGCAGGGGCCGCGGCGCACGAGCGGGACCCTTTTGGCCGACGTCCGCCTGGACCCGCGGGGCAGTTGGTATCTGGATCATGGCGACTGGTTCGCCGGGATTTGCCTGATGTTGTGC
>CAYYBU010000290.1:0-4925 GCA_964469945.1 uncultured Planctomycetaceae bacterium | reverse complement strand
CGGTCTCTTGCCGCAAGGAGAGGTTGGGCTGTTGCTCGCAGAGGCGTTTGATCTCTTGTTGATAGGCGCGTTTGTCGGCCTGGGCGCGGGGGCCGTGCATGGCCGGCCCCTTGCGGCGATTGAGCATGCGAAACTGGATGCCGGTCGCGTCGATGGCGCGGCCCATGGCGCCGCCGAGGGCGTCGATCTCGCGGACCAGTTGTCCCTTGGCCACGCCGCCGATGGCCGGATTGCAGCTCATCTGCGCGATGGTATCGAGGTTGCTCGTGAGCAGCGCGGTCCGGGCGCCCATACGGGCGGCGGCCAGGGCGGCTTCGCTTCCGGCGTGCCCGCCGCCGATCACCAGGATGTCGAAATCATAAGCTACGGCCATGAATTCCATGATACGGCGGGCGGCGCACGGAGGCCAGGGGATGGCAGGGGGCCGGGATGTGGAATAGTCTCACGCAAAGGCGCTAAGTCTACTGCGCAAGTTCGGCAGTCGGAAATGGGGACAGGCACCGTGGCGGCAACGTTTCTGCTTAGGCCACACCGGCTCGTGCCACGGAGCCAGTCCCCATTTTCCGCGAACCTTGCGCAGTAGAACTGGCCGGCGTCTTCCTTTGCGCCCTTGCGCCTTTGCGTGGTCTCTGTTGAGACGAAGACGCGAACACGATTCGACCGCAATCTAGCGATCTGTCAGGCACAGCCTGACCTACGCAGGAACTGTGCCCCGGCGTTGATCTCACGCCGCCACGTCGATCGGGCCTTTGGGACAGCGGAGCTGGAAGAGGCCGAAAACCTCCTGCTGCGTCAGGCCCAGCTTGCGATGGCCGGCCGTGCCGGAGAAGATCGTGTCGAACAGGTCGCGCTTCTCCTGCAAGATGCGATCGATCCGCTCCTCGATCGTCTCCAGCATCAGGAACCGCGACACGGTCACCGGGCCAGCGGCGCCGATGCGATGGGCGCGATTGATCGCCTGGTCTTCCACCGCCGGGTTCCACCAGCGATCGAAGAGGAACACGTAGCCGGCGAACTGCAGGTTCAGGCCCACGCCGCCGGCCCCGTAGCTCATCAACAGCACGTGGGCGGCCGCGTCGTCGCGGAAACGCTGGATGATCGCATCGCGGCGGCCCGAGGGAATGCGGCCGTGATAGACCAGCGGACCGAAACGCTGCAAGTCGCGCGCCAGGTGCTCGATGGTGCCGACCCATTGGCTGAAGACAATCGCCTTGCGGCCGCTGCCGGCCACTTCGTCCAGATCGGCTTCCAGACGTTCGAGTTTCGAGCTGGCCGCCGTGGCCGGGTCGAAGTTGCAGATTTGTTTCAACCGCAACACCAACTCGAAGACGTGCTGAATGGTGACCGCGTCGCCCAGTTCGGTCAGTTTGATGACGCCCTCGTCTTCGGCCCGCGCGTAGGCCTCGCGCTGCGGCGGCGTCAACTCCAGTTCGGCGTCGCGAAACATCTTGGGCGGCAACTCGGTAAGCACCTGGTCCTTGGTCCGCCGCAGCACGTAATCGCTCACGGTGCGGCCCAGGCTGCGCGGCTTCATGCCGGGCGAGAGAAAGCCGGGGGCGAGGAACTCGAAAATGCCCACCAGGTCGTCGGCGCTGTTTTCCACGGGCGTGCCCGTCAGCGCCCAACTGCGACGGCGCGGGATGGAGCAGACCACTTCGTTGGTCGTGCTCTGGCGGTTCTTGATCCGCTGCGATTCATCGAGCACGACCAGGTCGAAATGCACTCCGGCGGCGTGGGCGCTCGGCTCGTCGCTGGTGGCGATCCCGCTCCAGGCGTCGCGGTCGCGGCAGAGCACTTCATAATTGGCGATGCGCAGTGGCACGTCGGGCAGACGCCATTGCCAGAGGCGTCGCGCCTGGTCGCCTTCGATCACCAGCACGGGGATCTCGGCCGCCCAAAGGCTAAACTCCCGCTGCCAGTTGGTCACCAGCGGCTTGGGGCAGACCAGCAGCACGTTTTGCACTTCGCCGCGGCGGAGCAGGAGGCGGATGGCCGTGATCGCCTGCATCGTCTTGCCCAGGCCCATCTCGTCGGCCAGCACCGCGGCATGACGCGGATAGAGGAAGGCCACCCCTTCGAATTGGAAGGGAAACGGCTGAAAGGGCATGGCCAGCGAGCGCTCGGCCAGCAGCGATTCCAACGAGGGCTGCAAAATGTAGCGCAGCCGGTCTTCCAGCTTGATTACGTCGCGAGGCGGCTTGATCCGCGTGATACCTTCAGGCAGGATAATGGCTGGCGCGAGCGGCGGCGCGGTCGCGCCCGCGGAATTTTGTCGGACGAAAATCGGGACAGTTCCAGCGGCGGCGTCCGCGACCACCTCGCCAGGGGCGCGAAAAGCGAAACTTTGCACGCGGATCGCTGGACAGCCGATCGAGATCGAAATGGCCCGCGGCTTGGGCGTTTCCAGTCGCACGGTATGCACCCGCGGCGCGATAGACACATGGAGGGCCTCGTTCCACGCGTTGGCCGCGATCGTGACCGGCACGTGAAGATCGATGTCGCCGACCATCGGCGCGGACGGCGCATACCAACTGGCGACCGCCGGTTGGGCAGTCTGCGGGCAGGGGACCGTCCCACGTTCTGCGTTTCCTGCGCAGACGACGAACGAAAATGGGGACGATCCCCCGGTTGCGTCGCGGCGGCAGTATGGGACGCTCATCGCACGGCCTGCTGTGCTTCTTCAATGGCTTCGCGGATGCGGTGAAACGGCTCGGCCAAATCGAACGACTCGCCCAACTCGGCCAGCCGTTGGGCGATCAAGGGCTAATCGGCCTCCGAGCGCTGCGGCACGGCCAAGTGGTTTCGCCCCACGCGGAAGGTAAAAAGCTGCGGGCCGCCGGTATGCGACCGATCCAGCCGCAGCCGGGGGCGATGTTCCTGGCCTCCATCGGCCGACTGCCCGGCGGGCGCTTCGCCGGGATTTGGCGCGCCGGTTTCGCCGCTGCTGTCCGCGGGGAGAACCAAGGCCACCGGCAGCGCGATCAACTCGCGGACGGCCAGGGCGGCCTGCCGGTCGGTACAGACCAAGAGGGGGTCGATTTTTGCCTGCTCTAACAGTGTAAAACCAATCTGCTCGCCGTACAGGAACGATTCCAGCGTCGGCCCATAGAGGATTTCCTGAGCCCGATTCGGTTTGATTGGGGCGGTACAGTGGAATTCCAAGGGGCGGCCTGCCATATTCAATATCAAATAACCCCCGAACAGGCCGTGCTGAGGATGGTCGAGAACCGTCAGGAAACCTAGAGCTGACTTGGGTTTAGCGTTGTTCGCACTCATGGAGAATCTCTACTCTGCGCATCCTGCGCACTGTGTCCACTTTTTCCAGCTCGACATCCATTGGACGGCCCGAGTGGATGGTGCATCGGGTCCAGGACGGCAGCGACTTTAGAATCGACAAAAGAACTTTTGTCAGGCGCTCGACATTTCCATCACTTTCTGTTTATACTGAGAGAGAAAGGAAAATCGCCATGAGCCAAGACCCGTCGCGCTCTCGTCCACCCCTTTATACTCAGATCGATGTCTCTCAGGCGGCGTTTGCGGCGGCCCCGCATGGAAATCGCGGTTCCGAGGGCGAGGGCACCCATCTTCTTAGGCAGTTAGTTTCTGGCCAGGATAGGCAGAACGAATTGCTGGAAGAACTGGTGAATCAGTTGGGTGCCGCGCAAAAACAGCGCGCCATGGAGTTGGGCCAGTGGAAGCAGGCCAATCCGCATTTGGCACGCAGTTGCCGGATGGCAGCCGAGGCCCTGAGCAAAGTTCAAACCGAATTTCTGGACAGCTTGACTCAAGAAGTGCGGGACAATTACGAGACCCTGCTGGACGGGGAATTCATGCTCAATGAATTCGTCGACCGCTTTGGCCCGCGGTTGGCCCATCTGAACGGACTGCTGCAGGTCCTTTCCCAGTTAAGCGCGACTCCCAGCCCGGCCAATGCTGCCAATTCGCCGTGAAACGGTCCTCGCCGCACTCTTGTTGCTCTTTCTGATCGGCTGTCAACCGACGGCCGTTTCGCCGCCCGCGCCGGCGCCTGCGACTTCGATCGGTTCCTCGGCCGACGCTTGGCCGCTGTTCCGCGGCGACAGTCGGGCCACCGGCGTGGCCAAAGGGACGCTGCCCGCGAATCTCCAGTTGCTGTGGACCTTCTCGACCGACAAGGGCGGCTTCGAATCGACGGCCGCCATCGTCGAGGGGACGGTTTACGTCGGTTCGACCGACGGCAACCTCTACGCGATCGATCTGGCCACCGGCAAGCGGCGTTGGGCGATGCCGACGGAACTGGGCTTCACGGCCTCGCCCGCGGTGCGCGACGGCCTGGTATGCATCGGCGACAGCGACGGCCGCTTCTATGGCGTCGATGCCAAGACGGGCAAGGCGAAATGGACCTTCGATGCCGAAGCGGAAATCGACTCCAGCGCCAACTTCTACAAGGATTGCGTGCTGTTCGGTTCGCAGGACAGTTATCTCTACTGTTTGAACGCCGGCACGGGCAAACTGGCGTGGAAATACGAGAGCAAGGACCAGATCCGTTGCTTTCCCACGACGGTCGGCGATCGGGCGCTGGTGGCTGCCTGCGATGGACAACTTCACGTCGTCGATTTGCGTCTGGGCAAGAGCGTTGCCGACATCGCCATCGATTCGCCCACCGGTTGCGCGGCGGCCGCGCTGGGCGACATGGTCTTCGTCGGCACCGAGGGAAACCAATTTCTGGCCATCGATCTTCGGCAGAAGAAGGTCCTCTGGCGTTTTGAGAACACGGCCAATGCGTTTCCTTTCCGATCGTCGGCGGCGGTGACGCCGCAGGCGGTCGTGGTGGGCTCGCGCGACAAGCGGCTGTATGCGTTTGAGCCCAAGACGGGGCGCCCCGTGTGGACCTTCGTCAGCAAGGGCCGCATTGCCAGCTGGTTTTCGGCCAGTTTCAACATCAA
>CAYYBU010000289.1:0-4929 GCA_964469945.1 uncultured Planctomycetaceae bacterium | reverse complement strand
AGAACTGCCCCAACCCGGCCGCCTTCGAGCGCGGCAACTACATGAAGGCCCTCACCTCCTACACCGGCAAGTTCATCTGAGCCAGCGTGGTGCGTGAATGATCCGCAACCGGGGGCGGCAGCGCGTCTGCCGCCCCCGCTTTGTTTCTTTGTAGGTCAGGCTGTGCCTGACGCGCATCCGTAGGTCAGGCTGTGCCTGACACGACGATCATGTAAGGCCGGATACGATCCTGAGAAGAATGTCAGGCACAGCCTGACCTACGCACTGGGTCCTGAGGTTTCTTCGGGCATGATGGACCCCTTGCGAAACATCTGCTAGATTAGGGAATCGATCGCCTGACCTGGAAAGCAGGCGGCGAGCGTATGGCGGCCGTTCTGTGCCCCTTGGAATGCCGAGCCAAAGCACTCGGGTCGCAACCTATTGCAGCGTATCAGGATAGGAGAAGCAATGCATTATCCTTGGTGGTATGTTCCTCATCTGACGTCCCCGATGCTCATTGCCATCATCGCCGTGGTCCACGTCCTGGTGTCCCACTACGCGGTCGGCGGCGGCTTGTTCCTGGCCGTGGAAACCAGCCATGCCTATCGCACCGGCAACAAGGATTACCTCGCCTATCTGAAGCGGCACGCCCGCTTCTTCGTCCTCCTCACCGTGGTCTTCGGTGCCATTACCGGCGTCGGCATCTGGTGGACGATCGGCTTGGCATCGCCCCTGGCCACGGGCCTGCTGATCCGCACCTTCGTCTTTGGCTGGGCCATCGAGTACGTCTTCTTCATCATCGAGATTGTCTCGGCCTTCATCTTCTATTACTACTGGGGGCGTCTGTCGCCGCGGATCCATACCGCGATCGTCTGGATCTATGGCCTGTCGGCCTGGATCAGCCTGGTGCTGATTACAGCCATCACGGCCTTCATGCTCGACCCCGGCAACTGGCTCCGCGACCATTGCTTCTGGACCGCGGTGCTCAATCCGCAGACCTTGCCGCAAACCATCTCCCGCACCGGCGGCGCGCTGCTGCTCAGCTCGCTCTATGTGTATCTGCACGCCGCCCTGACGATGAAAGACGAGGGCCTGCACAAGCTCGTCGAATCGCGCTCGACGCGGCCGGCCCTGCTCGGTTCGCTGCTGATCGTCGCCGGCGGCGCCGGCTGGTACTACTTCCTGCCCGACTCGGCCCGGGCGGCCCTCTATGCGGCCAGCGTGCTGAACGTGCTGATGGCCGTGCTCTTTGCCGTGACGATCGCCGTCTTCCTGCTGTTGTATCTGGGGCCCTATCGGCATCCGGGCTGGCTCGCTTCGCCCGGTTTCGCCGCCGCGCTACTGCTGTTCGGCATCGCGGCCTTCAGCACCGGCGAGTTCGTTCGCGAAGCGGTGCGGAAGCCCTATGTCGTCTACAACGTCGTCCTGGGCAATCAGATCCTGCCCGCGGAAGTGGCCACGCTACGACAGATCGGTTTCCTCGAAGGTGGCGTCTGGACCAAAGCCTATGTGACGAAGCATTATCCGCAGATCCTCGACGGCGGACGGATCGATTCGCGGCAACTGCTCAACCTGCCGGAAAAAGACCAGATCGCCCTCGGCGCGCTGATCTTCCAATATCATTGCAACGACTGCCATGCCATCGACCAGGGCTATTCGGCGGCCGGCCCGCTGGTGCAGGGCTGGACGCCCGACATGATGCGCGCGCTGGTCCGCGACTTGGACCGCGTGCATTACATGATGCCGCCCTGGTCGGGCACCGCGGAGGAAGCCGACCTGGTGGCTGCGTATCTGAAGAGTATCGCCAAACCGCGCCCCGCCGGCATGCTTCCCCCTTAGGTCCCGCGCTCGCGAGGGGCCGGAGGGTGAGGGTATGTTGTGTCGAAAGAGATGAAAGAGTTCCTGAACGGCCGCGTAAATCGTGGAGGAGAAAGCGACAACTAGAAGGTTCGCGAGCGAACCGTGTAGGGAACGCCACGGAGGGCGTTCCCTACAGTGATCCTCCTGAAATTGTGCAACTTTGAATCGCGCAGTTGAGTTGAACTAAAGTCTACGGAGATCCAATCATGGACCCCAAAACGCTGATCGAAACGGCCACCCCGTCCGGGCTGCCCGCCCCGGTCTGGTTCATCGAGTTGTTCAAGGTGCTCGGGTTCACCCTGCACATGGTGCCGATGAACCTCTGGTACGCCGGCGTGCTGTTGGCCATGCTGCTCTACGCGGCCGGCAGCGCGCACGGCAAGCGATTCTCCTCGCGGCTGATGACGCAGATGCCCGTCATCGTGGCCATGGGCATCAACTTCGGCATCGTGCCGCTGCTGTTCATCCAGGTCGGCTACGCGAAGATCTTTTATCCGGCCACGGTGCTGATGGCCTGGTTCTGGCTGGCTATCATCGGCGTATTGATTCCGGCCTACTACGGCGTCTACATCTATGCCTTCGGCCTGAAAGACGGCGGCCTGAAAATGGGCCTCTGGCGCCGCCTGGCCGGCTGGATCGCGGCCGCCATGTTCCTTTGGATCGGCTTCACCTTCGCCAACGCCATGAGCCTGATGGAGAACGTCGGCTCCTGGCCCGCGCTCTGGGAGCAGCACAATTTCCACGGGGCCGCCTTGGGCACGGCGTTGAACGTCGCCGACGCGCATCTCTGGCCGCGCTGGCTATTGATGTTCGGTCTGGCCCTGACGACCACGGCCGCCTGGGTCGCGTTCGACGCCGCCTGGTTCGCCCGCCGCGAGAGCCCCGAGTATCGCGCCTGGGCGAAATCCTTCGCTCTGAAGCTCTACACCCTGGGCATGATCTGGTTTGCCGCCGCCGGCTCGTGGTACGTCTTCGGCACCTGGTCGCCCGAGTTGCGGGCGGCGATGTTCCACTGGCCGTGGATCGTGTTGACGGTGTTGACCGCCCTGGCCCCGGGCCTGCCGTGGCTGTTGATCTTGCGGGGCTCGAAGGGCGCCGAGGTCGGCCGCGGCTTGGCCGCGCTCGTCGGCCTAGCGCAGTTCGGCGTCCTGGGCATCAACGCCGTCAGTCGTCAAGCAGTGGAAGACGCCCAGTTGCTTCCGTACTACAATCTCGTCAAGCAGCCCGAGGAAGTGCAGTGGAGTCCCTTGCTGCTGTTCGTGATAATCTTTGTCTTGGGGCTGCTGGTGGTCGCCTGGATGATCGCGCAGGTCGCCAAGCTGCCGCCGGAGAGCGAGGCGGTGTGAGAAGGCTCGGGAATCTGGCCTGCTTCTTCGACTTGATAACGGGCTCCAGATCGTGATAAGCTACCGGCCGCCGAAAACCCGGTATGGCCGTTGTTTGGCAAGTCGGTGGGAAACCAAGAACATAGCGCAGGCATCCCGTGCCAGCCCCACCCAGCGATCCGCCCAAAACGAGGGAACGCCCCGAGGGGCCGAAGTGGCAAAACTGGAATCCTGTTGACCAACATGGCGCCGCTGCCGCAAATGCATCGGCGTCCATCGGTACTGATCCGCGGTTCCCTACTACCCCCACCCAAGGTGGTAAACACCCACAAATCTCTTGCGACACAAGGAGTTACGAAAAAGTCTCATCTCCGGAGTGCCGTATGGCTGGGCAACCTATTCGGAAAAATCCGGAATTTCCGGCCTCCCAATCGTTGACTTGGCCGTGTTTTTCTGTTCTACTAATGATGTTGGGGGGGGTGGCTCCGTCCATAGTCGCCTCCCGCGCGGTACGTTGTGAGGTTGCGAAAGAAAAAGAGCGTCGCAAGTAATAGAGGCCGGTGCCGCCGGCCAGTCGAAGTTTCTCAACACTGTCTCGCCATCAGTGGCAGAAAGAAGCGGCTGCGATGCGGGTGATAAATTGGAAGTGTTTGGTCGTTTTGATTGCCTTCGGCACGTTGGCCTTTGTTTGGGCCGTGCCCGGCCATGCCGAATTCATCGACGTGCAATTCAGCGAGTCGAGTAGCCCGGCCGCTCAGGTGATGGTCGGCTCGGCCGCCGTCGGCTCGGCCGGCGATTACTGGAACTATGTCAGCAACATCAGTTCCGGTCCGGTCGCCCTCAACGGTGTGGACGATCTTGCTTCCGGTGTTTCCTTGACCTTCTCCCCTGCACCCTCTTACACCGGCAATTCGTTCGCGGACACGACATTGCCTCTGTATCAGGAGAGTCTCTTCTTGCAAGCCGCTGGGTATCAGAATTGGGCCCCTCCCGCGACCACACTCACGTTGACCGGTCTCGTTCCCGACCAACCGTATGACCTTTATCTGTACGCGGGGTCGGCGGCTGCCTTGACGTTCGGCGGCACGACCCTGGACACGGCCGACGGCGCCGACATTTCCAGCTACTCGCTCGGCGGGGATTACCAAAAATTCACGGTGACCGCCGATGGGCTGGGAACTATTAGTGGTACGTGGGCGACCGCGGGTGCGGACGAGTACTCCGTCCTCAACGGTCTACAGATCGCGCCCCACATTGCTCCGCCGCCAGTTCCCGAGCCGTCCACGCTGGCCCTGCTGGCCGCCGCCCTGCTGGCGCCGTTGGTCTGCGTTTTCCGCAAGCGGAAGTAAGGCAGCCGGCAGGAAGAAAACTACCTGCCGCTGTAGGGAACGCCCTCCGTGGCGTTCCGTGTGTCGCCGAGAAACCGGAACGCCACGGAGGGCGTTCCCTACAGCGCTAAGAGAACGTAGATCTGGCACGGGGTGCCTGACCTACCGGTCGAAACTCGCCTTCCGAAATATCCGTGGCTCAGTCCTCTTTGTAACTTGCGGCATCTTTCCACGCCAGCGCGGCCGTGGGACAGGCGGCCACGCACGCGGCGGCCACCTTGCCGAGGGCCTCGGCCAGCGAACGATCGAAAGGCACGGCCACGCGGACGTCGAAGCCCCGGCCCACGAAGCTCAGGCCGAGCGTTTCACCGGCCGACGCGGCAATCTGGATACATAGTCCACAGTCGATGCACTTGCCCGGCTCGAAGATCACCTCG
>CAYYBU010000288.1:0-4963 GCA_964469945.1 uncultured Planctomycetaceae bacterium | reverse complement strand
CGGTCGATGACGTTGAGCATCTCGGCCACACTGGACACGCCGCCGGCGTTCTCGAATTGCTGGCTCATCACGCTCGACATGCGGTGCTCCAGGCCGCGTTCCACCTCTTTGATGATCTCGGGGCTGGTTTGCCCCATGGTGGCCACGCGGCGAATCACCGACATCTGCCGGTCGGCAGGCAGGCCGCTGATGATCTCGGAAGCCTGCTGCGGCGGCAAGTGGGAAAGGATCAAGGCAATCGTCTGCGGGTGCTCGTCGATGATGAACGTCAAGAGGTTCTGGCTGTCGACTTTTTGCAGGAAACCGAAGGGCAGGGCCTCGATCGACTGCCGCACGTTGTCCAAGGTGGCGCCGGCGCCTTTGCCCAAGGCCCGCTCGACCAGTTGCTTGGCCACATCGAGGCCGCCCGCCCGACCGGTGAAACCGGCGGGATTGGCCGAGGCGAAATCTTGGATGACCGATTCCTGCTCTTCGCCGCTGATGCCGCTGGTGCGGGCGATCTCGATGGAAACCGCCTCGACCTGCTTGGGCGTGAGCTTGCTGAGCAGTTGGCCGGCCTGTTCGGCAGGCAGGCTCATCAAGAGGATGGCGGCCTTGCGGGTTTCCTGGCTGGGCATACCGCGGACTCCTTCCGCAAAAGAAACGAATGCGCACCTCCTGGGTGCTATCGGCAAGAGCGGGGGGCGCGCTTGAGTTGATCTTGGGACTTGGGAAATGAAGGGGACAGTCCCACAGCTTCAAACCGCGCCGACGGTGGCCGGAATTGGGCCGAAGCCGACTTCCAGCGCCAAGGGCCCCCACTTCGTGTCGAAAGGGACGCAGATCGGCGTGACGTTCGAGGGGAACCGCACCTCGTGGTGGCGGCCCGTGATCACGCTGGGAAGGCTGGCAGTCAACTGGTAGCTTTCCAGTTCGGACTTGGCGGCCCCGGCCACGACGTTGGCCAGTTCTCCCACGGCGTCGACCACATCGGCATTGATTTCCGTGGTCTCGCACATCAGCATGTGGGAGGCGGCCTTCAGGGCCACGCCCTCGGAAAGGTTCAACACCACGGTGCCGATGGCCCGGCCGGAGAGGCCGATGATGCCGCTGATCTCGTAGTGGGGTGACGAATTGCTCTTGATACTGATCTGCCCGCGACGCACTTCACAACCCAGCATGGTCATGAAGGTGTGGTCCAGCGAGCGAATGAAGGGATTGATGTACTCGACGCGCATGGCTGTTTCCTATGGTGCAAGTGGCCGCAGCAGTAAAGTCGCTCGCGCCCTGGAAAGGGTAGGTTTTCGCCCGTGCGCGTCAAATGTTAGGAGAATAATATCCCCCCAGCCGGGGACTGCCGGCAGCGATTATGCCGATGGTAGCAGTACCAAACCACGCATTATCATAGTCCGCAAGGTATTACACCACGTATCGAGCCCATATACAGCACGGATTCATGAGTAAAAAGCCGATTTGTCCGTCTAAAAAATGCGTAACCGAGGATCGCAGCGCAAAATCAAAATGACACCAGCGGTACGGGCCCCTTCTCTGCGCGAATGTTTCCATTCGTCCCTATCGCAGTTACGCGTCGGAAGACAGTTAACTACCGCAATCGACGATGAAAGCGTCATTGTAGGGAACGCCCTCCGTGGCGTTCCGTGCCCCGGAAAAAGGCCTTTCTCGCACGTCATGGAACGCCACGGAGGGCGTTCCCTACAGAACAAAGTCGGTAGTTAATTGTCTTCCGACGCCTTACGCGAAAAGATGGCTGGGCGTGTGCCACGGCTGGCTTGTCCAGCAGTGTCGAACCACGACCAGGCACAGCACTGCTGGACAAGCCAGCAGTGGCAACCAACGTCTTGGCGTGGATCCACTACTACGATTTGCTCGCTTCCTCGATCTCCGCCCGCCAGGTGCAGACCGCCATGTGGCCGGGCGATTCCTCCACCTCGACGCGAATGCTTTGCGGCCGGGCGCCGACGGACAACGGCAACGACTCCCGCAGACGCCGGCCAATGTGCTGGGCCAACAATTCGGCCGTTGTGCTGGCCAGCGGCAGCAGGCGGCAATCGGAACGCGGGAAGATCCAACGCCGATCGGCAAAACGGACCTCGACCTCCTGAAACCCCGCGACCACGTGGACGGACGGATGCTCGGTGGGCAGCAGCACGCGATGGTCCAATTCCTGCAAAACGGCCTGCACGGCACGATGGACGACCACGAAATCGACCACATACTGGCTGGCGTTCAACGGCCCGCCGATCTCGACCGCCACGCGGTAATTGTGGCCGTGGAGCGGTTCGCAGACGTTCTCCTCCAGCGTGATGAAATGCGCGGCGCTGAACACCAGATCGTCGTTGGCAATGCGAACGTGATAGTCGGGCATGGCGGCGGTTGTCAGTGGTCAGTTTTCAGTTGTTAGTTTTGAGAGGCCGTCCGAAAAGTCTCCCCTCACTTTCCGGAAGAGGGGCCTGCGGTGAGGGCATCGCGGAGAAATCGTGGCGGTTACGGATACTCTTTTTCCGATTCCCCTCACCCTGACCCTCTCCCGGAGGGAGAGGGGACCTTGCGCAGGCCCTCATCCTTCATCCTTCATCCTTCATCCTTCATCCCTCATCCTTCATCCCCCATCCTTCATCCCTCATCCTTCATCCCTCATCCTTTCCTCCAGCGGATGGCGGCCGAGAAAATCCTCCAGCAGCGGCACGATCCGCTCATGGGCGTCCTCGACCACGTAATGGCCGGCGTCGGCCAGGCGCTGCACTTCGGCGGCGGGGAAAAACTCGAGGAACCGCGCGAGGAAATCCGGACCGAAACACCAGTCGCGCATCCCCCAGATCAGGCAAATCGGCTGCCCGCGGAACTGCCCCAAGCCGGCCTCGATCCGCTCCAGCGTGGCATAGCTGGCGTGGCCCGCATGCATGGGAATGTCATGCACGAAGCGCTCGACCGCCACGCGGTTCCGCCAGCAATCGTAGGGCGCCGACAGGCCGGCGCGAACCGCCGGGGTCATGCGATCGTGATGTTCGACCGCCGTGCGCAGGGCCGCCCGCACGAACAGGTTCAGTCCGCGGATCAAAAGCGGCCCCAACAACGGCAGGCGGCAGAGGCGTATCGACGGCGGGCAACGCCGGGCGCGGAAGGCGGCCCTGTTCATGAGCACGAAGCGGGCGAACCGCGCCGGCGCCGCCACGGCGGCCCCCATGCCGATGGCCCCGCCCCAATCGTGGGCCACCAACGTGATCTCGCGCAGGTCCAAGTGGTCGATCAATGCCCCCAGGTCGGCCACGCGGTCGGCCAGGCGATAGCCATACGTCCGCGCGTCCGGCTTGTCGGACAGCCCGCAACCGATGTGGTCGGGGACCACCAGGCGATATCGCCCCCGCAGCGCGCGGACCAACTCGCGCCAATAAAACGACCAGGTCGGATTGCCGTGGACCAACAGCAGCACCGGGCCGGAACCCTCGTCAAGAAAATGATACCGCCGGCCGTCGAGCCGCATCTCGTGCGAGGCAAAGGGATACAGCGGTCGCCACAGGTCGGAAGCAGGCATGACGGTATTTTAGGGGAAAATTCGCCGGAAGACTACCGGCAACGGCCGTCTCCGATTTCAGCCACGGATGAACACGGATGAAGAAAGTGGGGTGGGACAAGCCGAGCGCAGGCCCACCAGGGCTGCGGGAAAGCGGATGAAAGAGGAAGGATGAGGGGTGGTGCAGCTCAGGACGCTTGACAGAATCGGGCCGCCCTCACCCTAACCCTCTCCCGGAGGGAGAGGGGACCGGAGAAGACGCCGCTCCGACATTAACTCGGTTCGTATAGGGCCGAGCGCAGCGAGCCCCAACACCGTCCTCCCTCATCCGTGTCCCATCCGTGTGCATCCGTGGCTAGATCTTTCTGCGTCACTCGGCGTTCGCCTTGGCCACCACATCCTGCCAATAGTCGCGGGCCTTGCGGTGGTAATCCAAGACTTCACTCCGTTGCTGGGGATCGGTCAGCTTGATCTGCCGGGCACGCTCATAAACCCAATCGAGGAAGAACTGGGCCGCCTGCTTGCTGACCCGGCGGCCGTAGCCGATCTCGACATAGTACGGCGCCGTCATGGCGAAACGGTAGGTGTCGGACAGGTCGGTGACCGCGCGGATGAGGAACCAGCCGCTCTGCTTGAAATGCAAATGGGGCAACCGCCCGGTCTTGATGAACTGGTCCAGGCGGACGGACTCCTTGATCTGGCCGTTCTGGATGATTTCCAGGTAGCTGATCGGGTCGGCGGTGGAAAGGGTCAGGCCGATGTCCAGGTCGAGTTCCTTGCCGGCGTCGGCGCGAAACACGTGGCCGGGCAGTTCGCCCTCGACGGTAGGCCGCAGCAGCGGGCCATTGGTCACGAAAACGTGGCCGGCGCGAAAGTTCTTCCACCACGCCTCATAGCTGAACGGGCCGTCCAGGTGAACGTAAACGCGGTTATAGCCCAGCGGATTGGGCGCCACCCCCGAGCCGCTGCCGGCGCTGGGCGGAATCCGCAACCCGCATTCCAAAAGCTGAAAATAGATGTACTGCGACCAGCGGGCGTTGCCGAACGGGTTCTGATAAAGCTTTCGGTCGCGCGGCCGGCCATCCCCCTCATCCATAATCAACGAATGCCGGCACATATGACTATTGAGCACTTCGATCGAATCGACCTGCCCCATCGCCACCAGCATGGGCAAGTCCCACCAGTAGGGCGCAGTCAGGTCCACCCAGGTGTCCGGGTTCTCGCGGGCCTTCAGCAGATATTTCATCTCCGAAGGGTATTCCGCACTGGCCCCTCGCGCGCCGCTGGGGTCCTGGTGCAACGGCGCCGGCAAATTGAAATACAACAGTTCGGTGCCGCCACGGGCGAAACCGCCCGCCTTGGTCTGATAACAGCGGTTTTCGTCGAAGCAGACCAGAGGTTGCTTGGGCTCCGCCCGGCCCGGGGAGTCGATCTTATCGTTCCACCAGGTGA
>CAYYBU010000287.1:0-4964 GCA_964469945.1 uncultured Planctomycetaceae bacterium | reverse complement strand
CGACCGAACAACGCTTATCTCCGCCCCCGGAACGCCACGGAGGGCGTTCCCTACAGGGGTCGGCCGTCCGTTTCGTGCGGGTTGCTTTACGAAAAGACACATGGTCACTCGCTCCGTCGGTTAAGAATGTTTAGTGAAGCCGAAGTGCCCTCGCCCCCTGCTCTTCTCCCGCTCGCGGGCGAGGGGAGTGGTCGGGTAGGGCTCGCTTCGCCCGGCCCACGCTACCATGCCCAGATCGATCACCAAGGGCGGTATCGTTCTAATCCTATCGGGCGGCAAGCTCAAGGTCACCCCCCAGATGATGGAACGCTCGCGCGACCCGGGGCCTTCACAGCCTTCGCTGGTCGTCGCTATGATGGTGAAATGAGCACCGAATTGGAACCACCACTGGACGGCCTGGCACATTGGCTCAATGCAAGCGATTGCCATGCGGCATATCACTTGCCCCTGTTGGATCGCGCGCAACACCTCTTGGCGGGCAGCGCCCAGGCGACCGAGCCGCAGCGCCACGAGTTGGCCGGCCAGTTGGAACGCTGGCGCTATCAACACCTGAACGAGCGTTACGGAAGACTCAGCGGCGAAGACCGCTCGCTGGTCGATGCCCTGGACCTGACGGCCAATGCCCTGGCGGGCCGCCCCCAGCGACCGCCGCGCTGGCCGCGAGCGGCGATCCAAAATGGCCAATTCGATCGGCCGGCGATTCATGCGGCGCTGGCCGGCCTCCGCGCGGAAGTTCCCTTGGAGGACATCTGTCGGGAGGCGACCCGGCTGACCGAGAAGCATTTTTCCGCGAGCCCATGCCGCGGCGGCGCGGGGCCGCGGCGGCGGATGCTGTTGTATGCCCCGATTTACTTGTCCAACCATTGTATCAACCATTGTGTCTACTGCGGCTTCCGCCACCCGGAGCAGATCGAGCGGAGACACTTGAGTTTGGACGAAGCCCTGGGGCAGGCGGCGATCCTTCGGCCGCGGGGCTTCGAGCAAATGCTGCTGGTCTCGGGCGATTTCCCTCGCCTCACGACGACCCGGTACCACGCCGAGATCATCCGGGCCCTGAGCGCCCGGGGTATTTGCGTGTCGATGGAGATCGCGCCGCAAACGACCGCCTCCTATGCGGCCCTGGCGGCGGCCGGTGCCTGCGGCGTCACGCTCTACCAAGAAACCTTCGACGAGTCGCTCTACGCAAGTTATCATCCGCGCGGCAGCAAGACCTCCTACGATTGGCGGCTGGAAGGGCCCGAACGGGCGGCCGAGGCGGGCGTGCGGCGACTGGGCCTGGGATTCCTCTTGGGGCTGGCCGATCCGACGCAGGACCTGTTGGCGCTAATGCGTCACGGGGCCTACCTGCAAGACCGCTTTCCCGATTGTACGCTGGCCTTCAGTCTGCCGCGGATCCGCGAGGCCCCGCGGGGCTTCCAGCCGCCGTATCCGGTCGGCGACGAGTTGTTCCTCCGCATGTACTGCGCGCTGCGACTGGCCTTTCCGCGTGCGGAGTTGGTGCTATCGACGCGAGAACTGGCCCCGTTGCGCGACCGCTTGGCGGCCGTTTGCATTACGCAGATCAGCGCCGGCAGTTCGACGGCCCCCGGCGGCTACAGCGGCGATGCGGCCGCGGCCTCCTCCGGCCAGCAGTTCCCGGTGTGCGATCATCGTTCGGCCGAGGAGATGGCGGCATCCCTTCAGCGGGCGGGGTTGGAAGTGACGTGGCGGTAGGGCGCCTGCCAACGATCAAATTCGGATTAGCCACAGAGGACACAGAGGCCACAGAGAATACGCGAACGGAAAATCGAATAAGGGAGTGGAAATGTCGCGTGCCGCGCCAACGGTTTGGCGTTGTTTCCTATCTCCCCTCGCCCGCTGTGCGGGAGAGGGGCCGGGGGTGAGGGCGGCCAGCTTATGAAGCAACGGCCCATGCTATTCCTCCCCTCTGTGCCCTCTGTGTCCTCGGTGGCTAATAATTTTCCCTTCCTATTTCCGCCGCCGCCACCAAATCAACCCGGCCACGGCAGTAGCGCTGAGCAGCGCGAGGGTGGACGGTTCGGGAACCACGGCGAACTGGCTGTTGTGGTCCAAAACGGCCCAGACGGTATCGTTGGCGGTGTTCACGCCGTACTCGCCCAACACGGTGTCGGCGCTGGTCCACGCCCCCACGCCCATGAACTGCGAGGTGCCGCCGATGTTCAGACTGGTGGCGTTGACCCACTGGCCGCTGCCGCAATTCCCCGTCAATATCATGGGCAGGGTGGTGGAGAGATTGCCGCCAGCCAGGAGCGTTCCGCCGCCGAAATTGAAAGCGGCGGCTCCCGAGCCTTGGCTCATCACCGAGACGACGAGTTCCCCGCCGTTCAGGTTGTAGCTTCCGCTGCTGCCGGGGTCGGAGCCGAGGCAGAGACCGCCGCCGATACTATTGGTCCCACCGGACTGCGCGAAGGTCCCCACGCCCGAGTCACCCATGTGCTCGTACGAGGCCGTAGAGAGGCCACCGCCCGTCATTTGCACAGTTCCGCTTCCTTCGCTGCTGTCCAGCGAGAGCGCGCCGCACACTTCCCCGGGTAGAGTGAGCGCCGCCGTTCCGCCGTTGAGAATGTAGGCGGTGTCACTGGTGGTCGGCGCGGTCCCACCCCAGTTCGAGCCGGTCGACCAATCACCCGACCCGACGCCCCAGTAGGTGTCTGCCCGGGCCAACGACGCGCATAACACCAGCCACGGCGCCACGGCGACAATCGCCAAGAGCGGCATGGAGAGGCGGAACGAAGAAGGCAGCGCCGCGGAGCGTTGCCGAAGGGACCGAAGGAGGCGGAATATGCGCGATGTCCCGAACACGCCGGGGTGAGCCGAATGAGCGGGGGACATAGCGTTGCCTCTTTTAGCTGGGTTAATACGGTGGGCCGAGAATCTGTCTGGTTAGGGCCCACATATCCACCTAATTTCGCACCCCCGTAAATTTTGCAAGCGTTTGGCGCGAATCGCCAGAGTTTTTTTGGAGTTTTTCAGGTATTTAACGCTATGCTGGGGATGAAGGTGGTGTTTTTCTCGCCAAGGGAAGGGCTTGTTCATTTTGAAGCCTGAAGCACAGGCGAAGTCGTCGCACATGGCACCCTCGCTTGCGCTTCAGGCTTTGATGCGATTGGCCGGGGTAAAGCAAGCGACAGTGACAACCGCCCTCACCCCCGTCCCTCTCCCGCGCGGCGGGTGAGGGGAGAAGCGGCGGCACACGGCGTGTGCCGGATACATGGTGGCGAGGGAGGCGGAGGCCGAACATAAGGCCTGCCGCGGGTTGACTTTTGGGGCCATTGCGGTTATCAAAAAGCTAGCAAAACAGCGCTGCACCCGCAGCACTTCCCACCCGGACGGCAACCATAGCCAGACGCTGTCGCCGGCTACGGCTGGCCCTCCCACGACAAGGCACCGCCTTCCAGCTTCTAACTCCTAACTCCTAACTCCTAACTCCTTCCCATGCCCCGCCTAGCCGGCATTTTGGTTCCCGGCGCACTGGCCCTCCTCGGCCTGGTGCTCGTCGTGCTATGGATCAGCGGCCCGGTGCCCAGCTTGCAGGCGCGGATACCGGGGCTGGATCGAGTCCCCGTGGGGGGACCGGTGACAAAGGCAGCGCGGCCCGTGCCCGGCCAACCGGTGCTTGGCGACGGCCGGCCTTCGGCAGTCCGCAGCAACTGGCCGTGCTTCCGCGGCCCGGACTACGATGCCATCAGCAAGGAGCACGTTCGCTTGGCACGGAGTTGGCCCAGCGGCGGTCCGAAACGGCTCTGGACTGTCACGCTGGGTGAAGGCTACGCGGCGGCGGCCGTCAGCGCGGGATGCGTCTATGTCCTGGATCATGTCCGCAATGTGACGCCCGGCGGGAAGAACCTCTCCGCCGACACGATGCGATGCCTATCGCTGGACGACGGCCGGGAGATTTGGCACAACGGCTATCCGGTCGTGGTGTCGCCCCATCACGGCATGTCGCGGACCATTCCCGCGGTGGCGGGAAAGTATGTCGTCTCGCTGGGACCGCTGTGCCAAGTGGCCTGCTGGGATGCCGAGGGCGGCAAGGCACATTGGTTGATCGACCTGGTGCTGGACTACGGCGCCACGGTGCCGCCCTGGTATGCCGGCCAATGTCCGCTGATCGACACGGCCAACGATCGCTTGATCCTGGCTCCCGGCGGCCGGGCACTGCTGGTCGCCGTGGATTACCATACCGGCAAGGTGATTTGGGAAAGTCCCAACCCGCGCGGCTGGACCATGACGCACGTTTCGATCGTGCCCATGAATCTGGCCGGACGGCGGATGTACGTCTATTGCGGCAAGGGTGGCGTGGCAGGCGTGGACGCGGCCGATGGAAAAATCCTTTGGGACACGACCGATTGGCAAATCGGCACGGCGACCTGCCCCTCGCCGGTGGTTTTGGGCGACGGTCGCGTCTTTTGCAGCGGCGGCTATAATGCGGGCAGCCTGATGCTGAAAGTGGAAGAGCAGGGCGGACGCATGGTCGCCCGAACGCTCTTCCGCCTGGCCGCCAAGCAGTTCGGCTCGGAGCAGCAGACGCCCATCCTCTGGGACGGCCATTTGTACGGCGTGCGGCAGAAGGATCAGAAACTGGTCTGTCTCGATCTGCAAGGGAAGGAAATGTGGAACAGCGGCCGCGACAAGTTCGGCTCGGCGCCGTATATGATCGCCGACGGGTTGCTTTACGCGATGAACGACGACGGCTTGCTGGTCATGGCCACGGCGACCGCCGAGGGCTATCAACCGCTCGGACGAGCCCAGGTGATCGACGACGCGGTAACGAGTTGGGGGCCGATGGCCTTGGTGGCCGGTCGGCTGATCGTTCGCGATTTGACGCGGATGGTGTGCCTGGACGTGGCGGAGCAGTAAGGTATCCGGCACACTCCGTGTGCCGACTGCAACGGCACACGGAGTGTGCCGCATACATTTACGCGGTGCTGGGAGTGATTTTTCCC
>CAYYBU010000286.1:0-4973 GCA_964469945.1 uncultured Planctomycetaceae bacterium | reverse complement strand
CCGAACGACATGCCGCCGCCGTACCAGGGGACGTCGACGGTGATCTTCGGCCGCGTGTCGCCGCGGCGGTTGAGCACCAACGTAGTGGAAATGTCTTCGCGGCGCAGCTCGGCCGGGCCGTGCGCGGGGAAGCGGAACCGCAGCCGGTCGAAGCCGCCGCCGGAATCGCCCGTCTCGCTCTCCAGGTGCGCGGCCGGCGGGCGGCCCGTTTCGGCCATTTGCCAGTTGCTCACCAGCAGGTCCGGCGTCCAGCGGTGATCGCCCAGGGTCTCGAAGACCGGATTCTCGGCCAACGACAGCGCCCGTTGCGGGCAGGCATCCACGCAGTAATGGCCCGTCTTCGCGCAGTCGGGCCCGATACAACGATAATCCAGCGGGCGAATCACTTGCCGATAGCCTTCCGGCCGGCAATGCACGCCCTGCGGACAGAGTTCCACGCAGCGGCCGCAGTTGATGCAGGTCGAATCGCGGCGGATGGAAAATTTGCCGATTTCGTTGCGGTAACGCGGCGGGGCCGTCCGCGCCTGGCACGACACGGCGGCCGGATCGTCGGCGGGCAGATCATCTCGCAACGGTTCAGGGGGAACCGCGCCTTTTTCCGACGTGACACTCATCTTCCGCTGGCCCCCTCTTTGCGTTTTCCGAAGAGCCGCCCGAACGAATCGCGCTCCAAGTCCTCGAAGAACATGGCACGGCCCGTCTCGCCGCGGAGACGGCGGACCTCGCGGATGCCCATGGCGCCGAGCACCTCGATAAGCTGCTGATGCCACGCCCCCATTAGATTGACCATGCGGCGGACGGCGAAATCGACGCTCACTTCTTCCAGGCTGATGGGACAATACGCGTCCTGCTCGCACTGTTCGCCTTGCTCGCACTGCCTGCTCTGCTCACAGAGCCGGCACTCCAAGGCGAGCAGCAGAGGGATGTCAATGGCCACCAGGTCGGCGCCGCAGATGATCGCCTTGGCCATGTGTTCGGGCTGGGCAATCCCGCCGGAGGCCACCAGCGTGATTTCATCGCGATGGCCGTCCTTGACCAGCGCCCGATGAACCTCGCGGAGAACGTCCCGAGCGTGACGGGGTTTGCCGCCTCCTTCCCCCTGGCCACCCGAATTTTCCCGGCCGTGGGCGTCGAAAACCAGATGAATCACTTCGGCGCCGCCGCGGGCGAGCTCGACTGCCCGGGCCGCGCTGGCCGGCGATGCCTCCAGGCGAATGGCCACGATGCGGTCGGCGTTCTGCTCTTTCAGGCGGCTTTGCACCGCCATGACGTCCGGGCTGTCGGGAACCATCACCAGCGGCGCCGATCGCAAGGGTTCGTCGGCCGCCGCGGCCGGGTCGCCGAGCAGCGAGATGACCGGCCCACCCGCGGCGGCCAGTTGCGCGGCGCCCTGCTCCGTTCGCACGATGGCCAGCGAACGGATCGCGGCGGCCGTGCCGACAACGGCGGCCGGCACCGGTCCGCGCTGCCAGTGCCGCGGGATGCAATCGAAGAGGATCGGCAGCGGCAGTTCCACCAGCGGCGGCGGCGGCGCGGCCAACTGGCCGTCGTGCAGCGTGAGATGGGGCAATTTGCGGCCGATGTCCACACTGGTATTGATATACTCGCGGCCGTGGATGCCGTCGCGCGTGGGCCGCACGATTTCCGACATGTCGGTCCACATGGCATCGAAGCCCGGACCGCTGAAGGGGCCCCCGTAGCCGGAGCCGGAAACCGGGATGCGGCCCGTCTCCGCCTGAAACCAGGTGGACAACACGATTTCCGGGGTAAAGTAGGCGTCGCCCAACCGCCCGTACTCCGGGTTCACCACCCGAGTCAACAGGTTCTTCGTGCAGTTCTGGATGCAGTTGAGGCAGCCCTTGCACTGGTAGATATAGTCGAGATAGCCGATTTCCGTGCGGAGCGTGTCCGCCTCGTCGCGGTAGAATCCATAGACGCAGCCGCGTTTGACGCAGTTGTGGCAACTCGAACAGTCTTCGCGCCAATCGACGATCCCCAACTTGCCCACAGGACGAAAGCGGGGCGCGACCGGCTTGGTATGAATGGCGTACTTGGCAGGCACGGCTAGTTCGTCCCCAGGGCGGATTTTTCAATGACTTCGACGGCGGCCTCCGCATGGCCGTCGCCGCAGACCTGAAAACCTCGCAAGCCGGCGATGGCCTTCAACCGCGAGATCGTTTCCAGGGCGATCTGGACGCCCACATCGTGCTGGGCGGCAACGGACGCTGCACCCAGGCGATCGAGGATGGCTTGCGGAATCCGCGGCGAAGGACGCTGGCCGCTCAACTCCCGGGCCTTCTCGGCACTGCCTAGCGGTAAGATGCCAGCCACAATGGCCACCGTCTCGTGCAGCCCGCGGCGCACGACCTCTTTCCACCACTGCTGGAAGCGTTCGACGTCGAAGATTGGCGGGGTGATGAAGAAGCGGGCCCCGGCGATTTGTTTTTTGCCCAACCGCATCACTTGCAGTTCCAGCGGATCGGCATAGGGGTTGGCCACCGCGCCCAGGCAAAGCGGCCCGGCCGCGGCGAGCGCTTTTGCGCCGGGCACGCTGCCGTTGGCTCCGCCACTGTACGCTTGGAGCAACTGCACCGGATCGACATCATAGACGTTCCGCGCCGCACGAAACTCTCCCAACGTCTGGTGGCTGCCGCTGGTGCAGAGCAGGTTGCGAATGCCCAACGCCTGGGCGCCCAAGGCATCGGAGACCAAGGCGATGCGATTGCGATCCCGCGTGATGACGTGAAGAATGGGTTCCACTCCCTCGGCGGCGACCAGCGTGGCGGCTGCCAATGCCGACATCGAGACCCGGTCCCGATTGTCGGTGACTCCCACGGCATGTACCTTGCCGGCCAGACGCCGCGCCAACGCGCGGATCGGTGCGGGGTCGCTCCCTTGCGGGGGCGACAACTCGGCAAGCAGCAGTTGCTTGCCCGCTTGAATTCGCTGCTGAAGGCCCGTCATTTCGTTTCCCATGCTTAACCTGCGATTTCCTTGTCCGCCGCCAACGGGTTCTCGCCGAGGGCACAGAGCCGTGCCACGGCGCCGCGAACGGCCTGGTGGAACTGTTGCGGCGAGTCCTGCGGCGAACAATGCAGCAATTCGGCGCGCGCGGGCTCCAGGCCCACTTCGCTCAGCAACCGCTGCACCGTGCAAATGCGGACTTCCGCGCGGTAATTGCCCTGGTGCAAATGGCACTCGCCCTTCGGGCAAGCGACAACGCACAACCCGCGGGCCCCACCTTCCAGGGCATGCAGCAGATATTGTCCGTCCATCTTGCCGCTACACGGCACTTCATGGACCACCACCCGGGCGCCGTCTTGTTTCCACTGCTGCGGCAACGATATCCCCAATGGCAGACAGTGGTTACAAACGTATACGACCACGTCGGGGGAGGCAACGACTGCCATGAAAACTCCTTCACACCGCCCGAAAAAGGACAATACTGCTCGGCCACGGGCAAAATTGGCGCGAATTGCCATTCTACCGCAAAGCCCAATATAAATAAAGGAGTATCTCGGCAGAAATCAAAATCGCATCTGCTAATGTTAATAATGTGGATGGTTGACTCCTGCTGCCGCGCGAGTTATTCTCAAACTTGTGTTCGACACGTCCCACCGGCGGTGCCCAACCACCGCCATAACGCAAGCAGAGGTGCATCAGTGAAGAAACATGGTCTCACGGCAAGCAGGCGGCAGTTCCTCCAGACGGCGGCCGGCGCGGTAGCCTGCCCGTATATTATCGCCTCCTCGGCGCTGGGCGCCGACGGCCGTCCCGCCCCCAGCGCGCGGATCGTCATGGCCGGCATCGGCATCGGCAACATGGGCAGTGGCGACCAAGGAGCGTTCCTGGGCCGCGGCGACGTTCAATATGTGGCCGTCTGCGATGTGAGA
Organism: uncultured Planctomycetaceae bacterium; assembly: GCA_964469945.1. Classification (GTDB taxonomy): domain Bacteria; phylum Planctomycetota; class Planctomycetia; order Pirellulales; family Thermoguttaceae; genus CAYYBU01. The sequence goes on along the minus strand of CAYYBU010000286.1, from coordinate 1,080 downwards.
AAGGGCGCCCGCGATAATGCCAAGAATCGGGCCGATGGGCATTACAACAACAAGGATTGTAAGGCTTATGACGACTTCCGCGAGATCTTGGCCCGCAAGGACATCGACGCGGTCCACGTGGCCACGCCCGATCATTGGCACGCCTACATCGTGGTCCATGCCTGCCGCCACGGCAAAGACGTTTACTGTCAAAAGCCCGAGACGCGCACGCTCGCCGAAGGCCCGCAGATGATCGCGGCCGCCCGGCGTTACGGCCGCGTGGTCTCCGGCGGCAGCCAGCGCGTGCTGGAAGACTATCGGGACACCGTGAAGCGGTGTTGGAGCGGGGAGCTGGGCACGATCGTGTCGATCAACGTCAACGTGGGCCCGCTCTCGCAGCCCTGCAACCTGCCGGCCGAAACGGTCCCGCCCGACATGGACTGGGAAATGTGGCTCGGACCGGCGCCCTGGGCGCCCTACAATCATTCGCGGTGCGCCGGCAACTTCGGCACCGGCGGCGGTGGCTCGGGAGTGGACATCGACTATTCCGGCGGCGGCATGACCGACTGGGGCGCGCACCACTTTGGTGGCGCCACCTTCGCCGTCGACGTCCGCGAACTGCAGCCGACGGAAGTCATCTATCACGACGACAAGGACGGCAAGTTCTTGACCTATCGCTACCCGAACGGGCTGTTGCTGCACCACAACCACCCCGGCATGGGCAATCTTCAAGTCGTGGGCACGCCGGGCGAGAAGCGGGCTGCTAAGGCCGTCCCCACCTACAAGGGTGACGGGGGCATTTACGGCGACTTCATCGCTTGCGTCAAGAGCCGCGAGAAGCCCTTCCGCGATATCGAGTTCGGCGTGAACACCATTTGCTTGAGTCACCTCGGCGTCATCGCTTACGAGCTCCAACGCTCGCTCAAGTGGGACCAGGCCACACAGCAGTTCCCCGGCGACGAGGAGGCCAACCGCCTCCGCGATCGTGCGAAACGCCAACCGTGGCAACTGGCATGACCCAACTCCCCTCGCCCGCCTGTCGCTTGTAACAGGTCAGGAGAGGGGCGGCGGATGAGGGTGATTGGTTCTATTAGACATTCC
>CAYYBU010000285.1:0-4987 GCA_964469945.1 uncultured Planctomycetaceae bacterium | reverse complement strand
ACGGTGTGCCGCTATGTCGAGCGGAACGCGCTGACGGCGCACGCGGTCGAGCGTGCGGAGGACTGGCGTTGGGGCAGTCTTTGGACACGGCGTCACGGCGACGAGCAATTGAAGGCGATTTTGAGCGACTGGCCGGTGGAGCGTCCCGCGGGCTGAGTGAGGCTGGTGAACAGGCCAATGAGTGCAAAGGAAGTGGAGGGCGTTCGGACGTGCATTACAAGGAACCGACCGTACGGAAACGAACAGTGGTAAATGCAGCAAGCCGAGAAACGCGACGAGTTTCCTGCCCAACCCGGCCATCTGCGATAACGTCATCGTGACAATCCTCCGTGAGTAGTCTTCCATGACTCGGTACAAACACGGAGGATCGTCTTTTCTTGCCCCTATGGGAACCATACTTCCACCGTCCGCCCCTAAGCCCATTGCGCAACGCCACTTATCGACGCTATCATCAGGCCAAGTGGCGCTGCCCAATTAGGACCTCCTGCAAATTCGTTAAATGCCGCCTCTTGTTATAGCCGAAGCAAACCGTATAGGTTGAATTTTCGGCATCCGTCTGTTCGGAGAGGGCTTTCCATGCGGTTTTGGGCATCGCTTGCCGCGGGAGTAATCTTCTTTGCGACGGACTTTCCGTGTTGCACGTGGGCGCAGGGTTTGTATTTGCCCAACCCGGCCGTTGAAGACCTGTCATCCGGGGTGGCGATTCGATCGGGAGATTGGTTCCGAGCGAACCCCGAGGAAGAGCCAATAACATTGGTTGCCTCAGCGTTTCCTGTCACGCCCCCAAGTCCTGTGGAGAGTGCCACCCTTGGGGAAAACGAGACGCGTGCCACGACTGGCTTGTCGCATAGTTCCGCTTCAGGTTCCTCCGGCGGCAGCGATCTCGCTTCCGATTTCACGAACCCCACCAAGCTGCTGACGTCCTACCAGTTCAATACCTGGTATCACCCAAGTTTCTACGGTGCGCAAGGCGATGGCACGGAGTTTTTGGTTCGTCCGGTACTACCTGTGCCCAAGTCTTCGCTGATTCCTGTCGACCAGATCGTGAGAATCGGGATTCCGGTTGAGAGCATGCCCGATTTGCCTGACGGCCAGAAGCTGCCCAACGGCTTCATGGACGTCCAGGCGTTCGACCTCGCCATTTTCCCCATCAGCCGTGACTTAACGCTGGCAGCGGGCGCAATCGCCATTTTGCCCACGGCGACATCTCCTGTCACCGGCCAGGGTCGCTGGCAATTGGGTCCGGCCTTTGCCGGCGTCTATACGGCGATTCCCAGGTGGCAGATCGGCCTTTTAGTGCAGAACCCGATTTCCCTGGGCAGCGGCAGTTCCCCAAGCGTCAACCAGATGTTCTACAATCTCATCCTCACGCGTCACTTCGAGGAAGGTTGGTACACGAGCTTGTTTGGTGCAAGCGGCACCACCGACTGGCGGACCAACCAATGGACCCTCCCCCTCAGTTTCACAGTAGGCCGGGTATTCCCAATTGGCAAGCAGCCGGTGAACTTCTCCGTGACACCGGCCTACTATGCCAATGGTCCGCAGTTGACTCCACAATTCGAGATGGAGTTCAACTTCGCGCTAATCTACCACTAACCCGCCACGCAGCCCAACGCAGGCGGCACACACTGCGAGCTACTGTGTTCGCGGAGCGCGTGGGCAATCGTTGCTACTTGGCCGTGGCCGTGACATCCTCAAACTCTTCGGGGTTTCGCATCGGGATCATCTTGACCGCCTTCGCCGCCAGATCGACTTTCTCGAAGTCGACTACCCGGGCGCGGCGACTCTGAAACGTGTGGAAGTAGTAGCGGCCGTGCTTCATGTCAGCAGCGGTCGTCCACAGCGTCGACTCGTAGGATAACTTGCCGTTCTCGTGGGCGCGAACGGCGCCGGCCGGGATATCGAACTGATTCAGGAGATGGAATGCCTTCTCGACGCATTCCGTGCCGGTGGCCGAAGGCAACGCCGCTTGGGTGAACGTTACGGCGCGTATGAAACGAGCCGGTGGAGTGAAGTCGCCCGGCAGACCGAGGAGGCCGGTCCCCTGGCCGAGAGCCGATATCTTGACGTTTGAGAGAGTGACGGGCGTCGCGTTTTCCGGGCAGAGATGGATGTAGTTGCGCAGGTTCGTCATATGCCAGTCGAAAGCAGGCGCGTTGGTCACGACACCCAAGGGGTTGTCGTGGACCCGAAGTTGGCCATCGACATATTCCAGCACCGCGCAACGGCCCTTGGCATCGTGAATGTAGTAGTGGTAGGCGTTTGCGGCACGCTGCGCCGGAGTGGTACCGGCTTGAATGACGCGCACAGACTGCAGGGCCGTGATCGCCTCCGGAACGTTCTGGCAAGTTCCCAGGAGAAAAGTCCCCACTTCGGCGCAGTCGATCGCACGGCCAGCATCCCCGGCCTCGGCCTTCTGATACTGCGCGAAGCCGGTGAACACAAAATGACCTACGGCCAGACCCTTCTCATTCAAACCGTCGCACACGTAGGGCATGCCGAAGACATTGGGCCCGACGAAGACGTATTTCGTGGCCCAGGCAAGCCCAGAGGTCTTCTCCATCAGCGTGCCGACGTACTCTTTGCCTCTGGGGACGATGATCATGTTGGACTGGAAATCCAGGGCACTCTCCATCGTACGGGCGTAAATCACGGTTCCATCGCCCGCCGTAAGGCGAATTCCCGTACATGCGAACGCCGGGTGCGCCGCCAGGCTGGCGAACGCTACGATGACGGCAATCAGGTAGTGTGGCGCGTTCTTCATCGCTCTCATCTCTCCAGTGTCAAGAGTTTGTTGCAATTAGCCCAAGGCGTGCCGGGATTCAAGTCCCCGGGGCTCTGAGTCATCTGCGGAAATCAGGAAACTCTAGGCCATGAAGGGCCGCCAGGCAAATCCCCTATCCGAGGGAATAAAGGAGGGAATAAGGAGAATAAAGGTGCCGTTCACCGAATTTGACGAGTATAGGCAATTTGAGTAAAACTCATGAATGCCACGATCACTCTATTGCCCGGGCGGCATCGTTTATCACGTCCTCAACCGAGGCGTGGGGCGTCGTACGCTGTTCGATAAAGAAGGTGATTTCCTTTCCTTCGAAGGGGAAGAAGGGGACAGGTCCATGTTTTCGGACACGTCACCCTGCAAATCGCGCTCGGTGGCCGAAAAATGGACCAGTCCCCGCCCGCCCCGCGAACGGTTGCCTCGGCTCATTCAAGCCGCAGCAAGTAGGCCACGTCGCATCGCGGCAGGAGATGCTTGGAATCCACGGGTTTGAACCCGTACTTGCCGTACAAGCCGATCGCCTCGGTTAGCACGGAATTCGTTTCCAGCCAGACTTCTCGAAACCCACTGCGACGGGCGGCGGCGAGCACGTCTTCCAGAAGTCGCTTTCCCAGCCCTCGCCCACGGGCGGATTTCTCCAGGTACATCTTGCAAAGTTCGGCGCGACAGGGGTTCAGCGGGCAAAGTCCCACGCAGCCGACGATGCGCGCTGCGGCATTTTCCACGACCTCGAAGCATCCCCCGCCGCGGAAATAGTTGCGTTTCAGGTCGTCCATGTCGGCGTCGTTTGCGCCGATCTCGCCCAGCACGCCGTACTCCGCACGTACCGAGAACAGAACCGCTCGGATCGCGGGGATGTCGTCGTTGGTGGCCAGCCGGATCGAAAAACCGAAAGGCATCCTCGTTTCAGTCTTGGATGGCATGGCATTATACACGGCAGGCACGTCAACGGCGGATCGCGCAGTTCGGCGCCGCCTTCTGAAAATCCAGGACCCCGGCGGCGGTGACCTGGGTTGCCCGCAGGTTCAACGCGTGGAGTTGCGGCAAGCCCTCGAGATGGACCAGGCCGGCGTCGGTGACGCGCTCTCCCAGGCTGAGCGATTCGAGGTCGGTCAAACCTTCGAGACGCTTCAATCCTTCGTCGTCGATCTCGGTTTGCGTCAGGTCGAGCTTGACCACATTTCTGAAAAGGTCGTCCCCGAGAAACCGCCGCAGCCACCAGGGGCCGGCCGGCTGTGCCTCTTCGGTCTTGGGGACGCCATCGGCATCGAGCTGATAGTCGTACCACACCACGCCACCGAGATTCTCAATCTCCTCGATCGCGGCTCTTTGCCGCTCCGCCTGCTCCATCTTCACGGCGAACCAAGTGCCTGGCATCGCCAGCAGCACCAGCGCGAACAGCAACAGCGTTCGCAGGCGACAGGGAAGGCGGCGGCGTTTCGGGCGGGGGGCGTCATCCATGCCAATCAGTATAGTCGTTTTCCCGGGGGAAGCTATCGCATTGCCGTCAGCAGCGAAGCCAGGGCGTTTTCATAGTGTTTCCATCTTCCCACCGAGGTCGTAAAGACCGGCCGCCGCACCTGGACGGCGCTGGCCGTTTTGACCGCCCGCTTCGCCCGGTGGAATTCCAGACAGCCTGGCTCCCACGTCAGGCCACACCAGGCCACCAGTTTTCGGGCCGCGCCTTCCAGATCGGCCACCGTCTCCTCGTAATCCACTTCCAGCAGGGGCACGGGCAAGACCTTCCGCCAGTGTTCCATCATCCGCTGGTACTGGTAAAACCGCCCGGCCATGTCTTGCGGGTCGTTGGCCCAGCGGATTTCCTGGAAATGCGTCATCCAGCAGGACACGGCCACGTCGCGCCGATCGCGGCGGCAATGAATCAATTTCGCCCGCGGAAACAGGCAAGCCAACAGGCCCAGATACAAGTAGTTGTCCGGCATCTTGTCCACGATGCGGAGCGCCGCGCCACTGAAAGCGCGAAGTCTCTCCAGGTGCTGCACGGCAAGCCGGTGGGCCGCCGGGTGGTCCAGTTGGCGCAGAAGCTCGACGATGTCCGCGCCTGGTCCGCCCAATGCGGCCACGGTGTCGCTGGCCAGTTTGATCTCGCCCGCGCCGAAGACCTGGGAGTGGCTGGCCAGGATCTGCTCGATGAGCGTCGTGCCGGATCGCGGCAGCCCCACGACGAACACCGGGAGCTCGCTTTCC
>CAYYBU010000284.1:0-5001 GCA_964469945.1 uncultured Planctomycetaceae bacterium | reverse complement strand
GCAGCACAAGCGCGTCGCGCTGACGACCAAGGGCGGCCAGGCGACGGTCAAGTCGCTGGACGTGTGGGAGTTGAAATCGGCCTGGGCCCGCCCGTAGGGAAAAAGCTTTTTTCCGCGAAAATTTCCAACGGGGGGAATGCTTGACAAGGCCAACGACCGTAACCAAACTCGAATGTACCATGTCCCCGTTCCGCCAGTAAGGATCGGCAGAAAAATAACATCCGCAAATCGTAGGTCAGGCTGTGCCTGACACCCCGGACTGTCAGGCACAGCCTGACCTACGGGGGATCGGCCCTTCCGCCCAAGTCCGGAAGTTATTATTCGGCCCATCCTAAACATCCACGAAAGTTTATCCCCGGGAGAACGAGATGAGAGTATTCTGCGCGTTATTGTTGGCGTTCGCTGTGTTGCCGACCGTGTCGTTCATGCAAGTCGGCGCCGCCAGCGCTGCCGAGCCCGTTTCGCTGACATCGCTGCTGGACGAGATGATCGACCGCAGCGCCGTGGCCAGCTTGCCGGTTCCGGCCTACGCTTGCAAGCAGGCCAGCAGCTACGACCGGCGGAAGACCGACCCGAAGAATGCGGCGACGTGGCACACCAACAACGATTCCGGGCAGTTCATGCGTACGGAAGTCAACGAGGGCCGGCACGAGTGGGTCATCATGGAAGACTCCGGTCCGGGCGCGGTCGTCCGTTTTTGGGTCCCCTTGGCAGGCGATAAAGACAAGCAGATCGTTCGTTTCTACCTCGACGGCACGAAGACGCCCGCCATCACGGCGCGGTTGAACGACCTGCTTTGCGGACAGGGTTTCGTGCGGCCGCCGCTGGCCTTTGTGGCCTGGAACGAGAGCGACCTGCGCAACCAGTTGAAGCCGGGCTTCAAGGCCCAGCGCGGTGTGGCCGGCGACATGTATTTGCCGATTCCGTATGCCAAGGGTTGTAAGATCACGCTCGATTCGCAGCCGTTCTATTACCACGTGAATTATCGTTCCTACGCGCCGGGCACGACGGTGGAAACGTTCAGCATGGCCGGCTACGAGGCGGCCCACGCGAAAGTGGCACAAGTGGGCAAGGCTTTGGGCGCGGAAATGCCGGCCGCCGACGGCCCGAGCAAGCAAGTAACCCTCTTGCCGGGAGCAGAGTTGTCGCTCGATTTGCCGCAGGGCTCGCTGGCGGTGCGGGAGTTGCGTGTGCAGATCGATCCGAAGGCCGCCGCCGACGCGCTGCACTCGCTCGTCGTGCAAGCCAACTTCGACGACCAGGCCACGATCTGGTGCCCCATCGGCGAGTTCTTCGGTACCGGCGCCCGTTTGTTTCCCGTGCAGGATTGGTGGCGCAAGGTGACCGCGGATGGCGAATTGACGGCCTACTGGTTGATGCCCTATCAACATACGGGCCGCGTGATGCTGAAGAACGTGGGCAGCCAGCCGCTGGCGGTTGTTTTGGCCGCCGCGACCACGCCTTGGAAATGGGACGAGCGTTCGATGTATTTCCATGCCAACTGGCGCAGCCAGCACGATATGAAGACGCGGCCGATGAGCGATTGGAATTATCTCGAAGTGCAGGGCCAGGGCCGCTATGTGGGCGATACGCTGACGGTCTATGCTACGGATCGGGGCTGGTACGGCGAAGGCGATGAACGCATCTATGTGGATGGCGCGCACTTCCCGGCCCACCTCGGTACCGGTACCGAGGATTATTACGGCTACGCCTGGGGCATGGCCAGTTTCTTCAGCTCGCCGTTCATCTCCATGCCGCAACGCGACTTCATGGACCGCGGCGATTGGCGCGGCTACACCACGACTTCGCGCGTGCGCCCGCTGGACTCGATTCCTTTCGGCACGGCGTTGAAGCACGACATGGAGATCTGGCACTGGTCCGACACGCGCGTCGACTACGCGGTGGGGACGTTCTGGTACGCCCGGCCCGGCGCCACGCATAACCGCGAGCCGCAGCCGCAAGAGGCAGCCCTGCCATTACGCGAGGGGCCGAAGGAATTTCACATTGCCGGGGCCGTGGAGTGCGAGACGTTGCCGGTGGTCGCCCATTCGCCGAAGTTGCAGATCGGCATCCAGGAGGGCGCGATGATCGAGGGTTCCTGGAGCGGCGACAAGCAGCTTTTCGTGCAAGCGACCCACCAGGGCGACTTCGTCGAACTGCAACTTCCCGTGGGCGACGGCAAACCGCGCCACCTCACGCTGTATGGCACCAAGAGCCGCGATTACGGCATCCTGCGCTTCAGCGTCAACGGCCGGCAGGTCGGCGCCGATTACGACGCCTATCGCAAGGTCTCCGCGGCCTCGGGCCCCATCGACTTGGGCGTCGTCGAACCCAAGGATGGCAAGCTGCTGCTGCGCGTCGAGGTCGTCGGCGCCAATGCCGCGTCTGAAGGCCCTCGTTATTACTTCGGGCTGGACTGCGTGGTGCTGGGGAGACCGTAAACGGGTTCCAGCGAGTTTATGGCGGGGACCTTTCCCGCGAGCGAGCCGACCGGACCGGGGGGTTGACATTCCCTCCGGTCCGGCCTATGGTGACTTGCAGTGCCGATCCTGCCGCTTACGATTTTCACCGCGATCGATTCCCACCTTTCTCAAGGAGCCCTGCCGTGAAGAAATTCGCCCTTGCTTGCACCGTGTGGATGTTGACTGCCGCCGTGGCCTTGGCCGCCGACGGCCCGAAGCTCAAGGCCCTCTGGCTGACGGGCGGCTGCTGCCACGATTACAAGAAGAACGCCCCGCTGTTGACCGAGGCGATTGCCAAGTATGCCAGCGTAAGTTTCAAGGTCATCGGTGAGCCCGATGCGCTGGCGGTGCTGAAACACAAGGACTTCGCCAAGAACTACGACGTGGTGGTCTACGATATCTGTTATTGCGACGAGAAGGACAAGAACCTCATCGCCAACTGCGTGAACACCATCAAGGACGGCAAGCCGACCGTGGTGATCCACTGCACCATGCACACGTTTCGCATTCTCGACTACGACGATTGGCGCGAGGCGATCGGCCTGACCACCAAGGCGCACGACGGCTTCCGTGGGTTCACGACCAAGAAGGTCGCCGACCACGCGATCACCAAGTTTTGGCCGGCCGATTGGAAGACGCCCGGCGACGAGTTGTATCAGAATATCAAGTTCTGGCCCACCGCCACGGCGCTGTTGACCGCCTACAGCGTCGATTCGAAGAAGGACCACGTGGTCGCCTGGACGAATCGATTCGGCAAGGGCAAGGTCTTCGGCACCACGCTGGGCCACAACATGCTGACGATCGGCCAGGACGAGTATCAGCATTTACTGGCCAACGGGCTGCTCTGGGTCTGCGACAAGCTCGACGAGCAGGGCCACGCGGCGCCCGGCTACGAAGGCAAGAAGTAACGACCGCAAGAGAGTCTCGTGATTCCAGGGGGAATCGCGCAACTTCGTTCAGCCCCGGGGTGGCTTCGGATGAATGCAAGTCCTGCTGCATCGTCAATGCTCCTCGTGCCGGCACGGAAAGCAGGCCGGCGATGGCTGCTGGCCCTCCTGGTTGGATGGATGACCGGCTTCTCCATGGGCGGCCCCAGCCTTCGCGCTGCCGAGCCGCCGTTGGCCGGAGCCGCCGTGTCGCTGGCCGGGACGTGGCGATTCGCGATGGGGCCGGGCGGGAAGTCGCCGCAGGAACGGCTGCCGGAGATTTCCTTTTCCGACACCATCCGCCTGCCCGGCACCACGGACGAGAATCGCAAAGGCCCGGCAAACACGGCCCGCGAGTCGGGTCGTCTGACCCGCGTACACCCCTACGGCGGTGCGGCCTGGTATCAGCGCGACATCGCGGCCCCGGACGATTGGCGGGGAAAGCGGATCGTACTCTTCCTGGAGCGGACCAAGTACAGCGCCGTGTGGGTGGATGAGAAGCCGCTGGGCCCGCAGGACAGCCTGGCCTGCCCCCACGTCTACGATCTGACCGCGACGCTGACGCCGGGAACGCACAAGCTCACGATCCTCGTCGACAATTCCAAACGTCCGCCGGTGGGCGACCCGCACCAGCTTTCCGACCAGACGCAGACCGATTGGAACGGCATCATCGGCCGCCTTGAATTGCGGATCCTGCCGCCGGTGTGGATCGAGGACGTGCAAGTCTATGCGGAAGTGGCCGCACGCAAAGCCCGCCTGCGCATCACGCTGGGCAACATGACCGGACAAACAGTCCAAGGCGAACTAGGGCTGAATATCCGCAGCAGCCCGCACGGCGTCAGCATGCCCTTGGAGGCGGTTCGTCGCCCCGTCACCTTGGCGGACCGGACCTCCATCGTGGAGATCGACTGCGGCATGAAAGGCGACGCGCGTCCCTGGGATGAGTTCGATCCGGTCTACGGCTACCTGCCGATCGAGCTGCGGGTGCAATGCGGCGACCGCCATTTCGAGCAGCGTGAGGAACTGCGGGTGGGCCTGCGCGACTTCAAGGTCAAAGCGGCGCAGTTCACCATCAACGGCCGCACGACTTTCCTGCGCGGCAAGCACGATGCGTGCGTCTTTCCCCTCACCGGCCATCCTCCCATGGACACGGCCGGGTGGCTGGCGTACCTCGGAACCTGCCGCTCGTACGGCATCAACCACGTGCGTTTTCACACTTGGTGCCCACCGGAAGCCGCCTTTGCGGCCGCCGATCAATTGGGCCTCTATTTGCAGCCGGAATTGCCCAACTGGCAAGCCTTCGAGGGCCATGCCGACCACGATCGTTACCTGCGCGAGGAGGCGGAGCGGATCGTTGAGACGTTCGGCAATCATCCATCGTTCGTCATGCTCGCGTTGGGCAATGAGCTGGGCGGCGACCGCGCGATCATGGCCGCCCTGGTCGAGCACTTGCGCCGGATCGATCCGCGGCACCTTTACGCGCAGGGGTCCAACAACTTCTTCTGGCAGCCCAAGTTGGCCGAGGGCGATGACTACTGGACGACCGTCCGCACCGGGAGCGAGGGGGGCGTGCCGAAGTCGGTTCGCGGCTCGTTCGCCGATGCCGACGCCCC
>CAYYBU010000283.1:0-5018 GCA_964469945.1 uncultured Planctomycetaceae bacterium | reverse complement strand
GGGGCCCAACCCGTAGGTCAGGCTCTGCCTGACGCCGCGGGCTACGAACCCTCGTACATGGCGACGCTCGGCGGTGCTCCCGCGCTCGGGCAAGTTGGCGCGGGCAGCGTCGGCAATTTGTCGACCGTACCGGAGCCTGGTACGATGGCGTTGTTGCTGGCCGGCGCATTGCTGGCGGTCGTCGCCGCTTGGCGGCGGAGAGCGGCTTGAGGCAAGCGGCATTTTCGCGCGCTTGAATCGGATATCCGCTTGCGGGTGGCGGCAGGTGCTTCTTGTGTTCGACCCGGCACCCGTATAGCGTCGTGGTAGGCTGCGTGGCGAGTTACGGCGACGCTCGCTTCGCGTCCCCCATCAATGCGCGGATCTGGCCGGCCCGTTGCGAGTCGGCGGGCACCTGTTGCAAAGCGGTTCGAAGGGCAGCGGCCGCTTCTTCTCGCTCGCCGTTGGCCGCCAGCACAAGGCCGAGCTGTACGCGGGCTTCGATCAGCCGGGGATTGAGCCGCAGCGCGGCGCGTTGCATTTCAATCGCCGCGCACGTTTTGCCCTGCCTCCCCAGCGCGATGCCCAGGTTGACGTAGCCTTCCGCATAGTTGGGATTGGCTAGCAGCGATTCCTCGTAGTGCGCGACGGCCTCGGTTAATCGGGCGGGCTCGCGGAGGAGAAGATTGCCCAGGTTGAAATGGGCCATCGCCAGATGGGGCTGGATTTTCAGGGCCGCCAGATACTGACTTCGCGCCGCCTCGCGGTCGCCCGTCGCCTCCAGCACCACGCCCAGTCCGACATGGGCTTCCCCATTGTCGGGGGCAGTCTGCAATACGTGGTGAAAGTGCTCCTGGGCGCCCGCAAGGGCATGTTTGCGGTACTGCAACATCCCCAGGCCCAGATGCGCGTCGACGTTGTCGGGCTGGATCCGCAGCACCTCGCGATACTGCCGTTCGGCTTCGTCGCCGGCCTCCAGCCGGACCAAGACGGCGGCCAGCGCATTGCGAACGGTCGACGAATGGGGGAATCGCTCGGCCGCCCCGCGCAGCACATCCTGGGCTGCGCGGTTGTCGTCGGCCGCCACCAGCGCGCTGCCCAGGGCGAGGTGAATTTCGACCAGGTCGGGCCGCTGGGCCAGCGCCTTGCGGAACTGGTCAGTCGCCTCGACATGCTTGCCGTTTTGGACGAGCAGGACGCCCAAGTGATAGCGCGCGACGGCACTGCGCGGATTGACCTCTAAAACGTGGGCGAACAAAGCGCCCGTATCGTGCCAGTAGGAAACCTGCATGGAACTGAGCACGGCGTACAGCCCCAGAACGGCTACAGCAGCAACGACGACCCACGGACGCCAATAGTGTTTGACGAGCCAGGCCAGCCCCAAGGCGGGTCCCAGCAAGGCAAGATAGGCGTATCGATCGGCCACGGTCGAGATCCATTGGAAATCGAAAGTCGCCCGCCCCAGGATGGGCAGCAGCCAGAGCACGAAAACCGCGGCGCAAGTCAACGCGATATGCCGAGCCTTCCCCACGGCCAGCGCGCCCAGCAGTCCAAGCGGCGCCAACGCAGCCAGCGGCAACCATGCCTGCTGCATCATCCACTGGGGCGTGTCGCGGTAATCGGTCGACAACGGCCAGGGCACGAGCGTCTTCATCCCGTAGAAGAGGATCGCCTTGCCGGCCAGCAGCGGGCTGGCCCACAGCGACGGCATGGCCGGCGAGGACGCCCCCGGCTGAAGCCGGTGGGTTGCCAGCGCGACGGCGGCGGCCAGGGCCAGCCAGGGCGCGAGGTTCAGCAGGGTTTGCCGCAGCGGCCGGCGCAACAGGCCCATGTCCAAAGCGGCGGCCAGCAGCGGCACGGCCACGGCGGCCGGCTTCGACAGCAACGCCAGCCCGAAGCAGAACGTGGCGAAGAGGTAACGCGCGACAGCCGATTTTGGGCCTGAAGCCTGCCCGCAATGCAGGTACTGCCAGATGGCCAACAGGGAGAACATGGCGCAGAGCAGCCCGCGGGTCTCGGAGATCCAGGCGACCGACTCGACCTGCAGCGGATGCAACGAGAACCAAAGGGCGCCGATCAAGGCGGCGCCGTCCACGGCGTACCAGCCGGCGCGACCGGCCGCAGCACTCTCTGAGTCTTGGCCGTGCAGCAGATGCCGCAGAATAACATACACCAACAGCACGCAGAGGACGTGCAGCAACAGGCTGCCGGCATGAAATACGGCCGGGTTGAGCGAAGCCGCCACGGTGTCGGCCAGGCGATGGGAAACCGCGGCTTCGGCGGCGAAGAACGTATAGGCCACGGGAGTGTAGCGTCCCCGATACGAATGACGCCACGATTCGGCTACGCCCTGCCAGGTGGGAGGATCGACGCGGCGATTGCTCACCACATTCTGGGGATCATCCCAGGACAAGAACGCGTGGCCGCACACCCGGCCGTAGACAGCCAAGGAAATAAACATCAACAGCGCCATCAGGTACCGCGGCGGAGCAGCCGCTTCTTTCGGCAGCGCAGGGGGCGGTGAAATCATGAAGGGCGATCCTTGGTCACATCAAGAAGGACCTCGATCAAGCCGGCCGCGTGACGGCGGCCGTCGCATAAGGCCGAAGCGGCCATCCGCGGCCGCAGGCCGGCACGCAGCGCGGCCAAACGGTCGCCATCGGAGGCCAATTCCACGGCGAGGCGGACGTACTGGTCCCGGGCGCCGGCAATCGTCTCGGTGCAGGGCGTCGGCGTGGTTCGGATCGGCCCGCAAGATCTCGCGATAGATGGGCTCGGCTTGCTGCAGCCGACCAGCCTGGTGATGCTGCAAGGCGATTGCCAGGGCTTTGGGAATCGTGGCCACGCTGGAGAGTCCCCCGTTGCGGTTTTCTCGCGTTGAAGCGATATGGACATTGTAGCGTAAGAAACGCCGGCCGTGGCGTTCCCTACAGGGGCGCAACATCATTCAAGCATCCTCCTAATACCCCACTAATATTAACAATCGTAGCAGTCACAAAGGGAGTCCCTTTGCTGGGTGTTGCATTTCCTTGACAGAGGGATTAGGATAATGCCCGTGTCTTTGGGACGACCGGCATAGTCTGCCTGGAATTCCGTCGCGATTGCGTCAACCCTTATGTTGTCGGGAGGGGGATATGGCGGAAAACACACGGAAATGCCGGGGACCGTGGCGGTCGCCCGGCCCGAGGCGCTGCCTGGGAGAAGTTGCCGCCGCGCTCGGGGCGCTCGTGTTGGCCCTTCAGCTCGCCGCGCCGGCCTGCGGCGCGATCGTGACCGTCTTCTCCGATAATTTCGCCGCCGATTCCGTGGGCAGCAGTCCCGGCACCCCGGTCATCGGCATGCCGTGGGTGATCGGCGAACCGGTTTCCACGGGGGTCGACGTGAGGGTCGACCCGACGGGCACTTATGGCAACGTTTTGGAGTTCGGCCTCGACTACGATACCGCCCAGGCGCCGGTCTCGTCGGCCAGTCAGGCGGTCATCGGCAGCAATGAGAACGCCTTGCTGAGTTTCACCTATCACGGTCTGGCCGGCTCAGGCGGATACGTGTCGACGTTCGATGCCGCCATGTACGGTCCCAACGGCAGCCCGGTGTCGATGATTCGCATTATGTCCCAGCCGATCAGTCCGACGTCGTCGCTGCACGAGATCTACTATTTGTCGCCCACCAGTGGTCTGGTGGACTCGGGCCTAAGCGTTTCCTCCACCAATTGGCAAACCTTGTCGCTGGCGGTCGATTTGGTGCATCAGACGGCGCAGCTCAAGGTCGGCAGCACCGTGGATACGCTGCCGCTGTTCACTTGCCCGAGCACGATCGGCAGCGCGCAGTTCGGCAGTTACGCCATGGGCAGCGGGGTCCTCGGCAGCGGGATGATCGACAACGTGACCATCAGCAGCAGCTCGGCGACGTCGGCCAACGGGAAGGTTCCCGAACCCATGTCCCTTGTCGTGTTGACAGGGGGTATAGTCATGGGCGCGCTGGCCTGGGCTTTCCGAGCCCTGCGGCGGCGCAGATGAGCGACACGGGAGGATCATAGCATGGCGGGCAACCCATCGACCCGAAGGCGTTTTCCACGCTCCACCGTGGTCGAGGCCGCACATCGCCGGCACAAGACGCGGCCGCGGCTAAGCGCGTTGCTGAGGCTTCGCCCGTTGCGAGTGGAGCCGCTCGAGGAGCGGACGTTGCTCAGTGTGGGCCTCACGTACGCGCATATCATTCTCGACCTCGCCAGCGACGTGGCCGTGGCTCCGCCGAGCATCGTGGGCGCGCCGCCGCAGTCCATCTCGCCGCTGGGCGCGTCGTCGCCGGTCGGGTTCACTCCGCAGCAGATCCGCGCGGCCTACGGGATCAGTGCGATCCAGCTCGGTTCGGTCGTAGGCAATGGTACGGGCCAGACCGTGGCGATCGTCGACGCCTACGACGAGCCGGCCTTCTGCAACAGTACGGCCTCCAACTTCGCCAGCAGCGATTTGCACAAGTTCGACCTGCAATTCGGCCTGCCCGACCCGCCCAGCTTTGTGAAACTCAACGAGATGGGCGGCACCACGCTGCCGGGCGTCGATCCGGCCGGCGAGGGAAACGACAATTGGGAATGCGAAGAGGCGCTGGACGTGGAATGGGTCCATGCGATCGCTCCCGACGCCAGTATCGTCTTGATCGAGGCCACTTCGCCCACCGACACTGACTTGATTACCACCGCGGTCAACACGGCGCGGAACCTGCCGGGGGTGTCGGCCATTACGATGAGCTTCGGCCGCGGGGAGTCGAGCAGCGACCCCTCGTTGAACTCGCTCTTTACGACCCCCGCCGGCCACAGCGGGGTGACGTTCCTTGCGTCCACCGGCGACAGCGGCTCGCCGGGCGAATTCCCCGCCTTCTCGCCCAACGTGGTCGCCGTGGGGGGCACCACCCTGACGCTCAACGGCAGCGTCTACGGCAGCGAGACCGGCTGGAGCGACGGCGGCGGCGGCCAGAGTTCGTATGAATCGGAGCCCAGTTACCAGAACGGCGTGCAATCCAGCGGCTATCGACAGATCCCC
>CAYYBU010000282.1:0-5020 GCA_964469945.1 uncultured Planctomycetaceae bacterium | reverse complement strand
GGCCATCAGCAGGCAGTTGTCGCCGATAATCGTCTCGTGATCGGTCTGCAACGCCCGGTGTACGGTGACGTTCTCGCGAATCGTGTTGTTCGCGCCGATGACGACCCGGCCGGGGTTGTCCGGCACGTGAACGTGTTGCGGCAGGCCGCCCAGGACAGCGCCGTCGGAGACGCGGCAATTGTCCCCCAACGTGGTGCCAGTCTTGATCACCACATGGGTTTCCAGGATACACCCGTCGCCGATTGTCACGCCCGGTTCGATGACACACAAGGGACCGATTTGGGCGTCTGCGCCGATGGTGGCCTGTGGACTAACCAGTGCCAACGGGTGGATACTCATGTTGGAACCTCGGAATTGGGGGTCGGATGTCTGTTAGCTTTTATCGGTTAGCCAAGCCGTTCCACTTGGCCATAACGTATCGGTCGTAACGTTTTCTCCAGTTTTACCAATTGAACAACCCCTAGCCGCTCCCGTTCGCCCCTGCTACACTGACTGAAGCAGATGAATGCATTGGGCACTCATCCCTTCTTCTGTCCCTTTCCCCGGTTCCCATCATGCCGACCGTGAGCGAACTGTACGACGAAGCGATCGCATTGCAACAGGCGGGCAAGCTCGACGAGGCCGTCGGCAAGCTCGAAGCCCTGGTTGCCGCCCATCCCGATTTCGCCTTGGCCCATGCGGGCCTCAGTGCTTTCTATGGAAAGCTCAATCGGCACGACGAGGCGATCGCCCAGGCGCAGAAGGTCTGCGAGTTGGATCCGGCCGATCCGTTCAGTTTCATGGCCATGAGTCTGATCTGCCAGCGGGCCGGCCGCATCGCCGAAGCCGAGCAGGCATTGGCCCAGGCCATGGAACTCCAATGGGCCACTCGTGGCGGAGCGGAGTGAGTTCCGTAGGTCAGGCTGTGCCTGACGACCGTCGCAGACATGTGGGGCGAGGCGATCCTAGCGAGCCCCGCCATAACGTGCAAGAACTGACGAAGGGCTTCGCTATTCAGCCCCTCATCCCCGGCGCGAGCGTCACGCCGCAGCCATCCACCGCCGGATACACCAGTCGGCCCCGCTTGATGCAGACCCCGCGGGCGATGTCGTCGGCCAAGAGCAGGGCCCCGTCCAGATCGACATAGTCGGCCAGCGGCGCCAATTGCGCGGCCGCGGAAATGTTGATCGTCGACTCCAGGAAACAACCGATCATCACCCTCAGTCCAAGCTGCCTGGCGCGGACGATCATCCGCCGCGCCGGCGTCAGTCCACCGCACTTCGCCAGCTTGATGTTCACACCGTGGAAGCACGCGGCACAATGCTCCAGGTCGCGCAGGCCGCGGCAGCTTTCGTCGGCCAACAAGGGAAGCGGCGATTGGGAAAACACTCGCCGCATGGCATCCCACCGTTCGGGCGGCAACGGCTGCTCGATCAACTCGACGTCCAGTTCCATTAGTTCCGGGCCGTTGTCGAACATTTGCTCGACCGTCCATCCGCAGTTGGCGTCGACGCGAAACACGGCATCGCTCTGCTGACGCAATGCGCGGAGTGCCGACAAGTCGGCCGATGTGCCCAGTTTGATCTTGTAGACGGGAAAATCGGGAAATTCCGCCAGCTTCCGCAGCATGTCGTCGACCGAATCGATGCCGATCGTGTAGTCGCTCCACGGCGCGCAGCCGGTCTCCAGACCCCAGAGCTTCCACAGCGGCATGCCGTGCAGCTTGCCCCAGAGATCGTGCGCCGCCACGTCCAGCGCGCACGCGGCCGCCGGCGTCTGCTCGAGCAGCGGCTGGAACTGCTCCCAGAGATCGATCGGATCGTCGAGCCGGGCTGCCTCGATCTGCGGCCGCAGTTGTTCCAAGGCCGCTTGCGTGCCGGCCGCCGTGGCACGGTAATAGGGCACTTGCGGCGCCTCGCCGTAGCCGCGCAGGCCATCCTGTTCCAACTCGACGACGACCGCCGACTGCACGCCCGTGGTGCCGCGCGCCGTAGTGAAAGGATGCCGCACGTGCAAATCGACTTGGCGGAGGGCGAAGTTCATGGCTCGCCCCCGCCGGGCGACAAGGAAAGCTCGGCGGCCAGCTTCACCGCCGCCTCGACGAGCTTGCCGGGACCGTGGCGCAGCACGTCGCAGGCCGGCAGATTCAACGTCTGCTCCACGCGCGCACACTCGGCCGCCACCTGGGCATCGTCGGGAAAATTCTGCCCATTGACGGCCACGCCGATCACGCGGCAGGGGTGCATCAAGTTGGCGGCCGCTTCATAGAACGCCACCACCTTTTCCAGCGGCGGCAGCGACACGTCGGCCATGCCCGCCACCGCGGTGCGGCCCATCTCGTAACAGAGGATCAGGCCGTGCGGCATCAGGCCATGAAGCAGGCCGAGCGTCACGCAGGAGTAGCGGGGATGAAACAGGCTGCCCTGGCCTTCGACCACCATCGCCGCATGATGCTGGTTGGCCAACACGAGCTTCTCGGCGGCGCCGCTGACGAAATCGGCGATCACGCGGTCGATCGGGCAACCGCTGCCGGCCACCATGATGCCGGTCTGGCCGGTGGCCACGAACGCCGCATCGACGCCGGCCCGCGTCAGTCCGCGGGCCAGTTCCACGGCCGTGACCATCTTGCCGACGCTGCAATCGTTGCCGATGGTGTGCAGACGCAGGCATTGGGTACGAATCCCGCGGCGTTGGGCCACGTCGTGCTCGTCGTTGCGGCGCAGGTCGACCAGGCGTCCGCCATGCCGGGCCGCCAGCTCGGCCAACTCCGCATCGTCGGCGAGGAATTCGTGCATGCCGGAAACGAGCGTCATGCCCCGCGCGGCGGCCTCCAACAGGATCGGCCGCCAGTGCGGCGGAAGCCTGCCGCCCGGCGGGGCAATGCCGATCAACAACGTGTTGGCCTGCGGCGCGTCGGCCAGCGCGGCGACCACCGCCGTCGCGCCGCCCGCGCCCAGCCATTGCCCCGCCGTCTGGCCAGCCCCTTGGCGATCGAGCACGGCCACCACTTCCTCAGGCCGGTAGCGGAGCACGCAGACGGCCGTTTTGGCGGTATGCGGATCGCGATAGCCGTCGGTCAGCAGAATCATCCGGCGTGGAGCGGGGGCACTCATGCCTCCATCGTACCCGCTGGCACATGGCGGCGGCAAGAGTCCACGCCGGATACATTGAAACGCTTCACACCTGGGCGACGCCCAATTCGTGATAGACCGAATCGACCAGTTCGGCGCCGATCTGCTCGACTTCTTGGCCTGCGCCGGCCAACAACGCCAGATCGGCCAACTGGTTGACGCGTCGCGGAATGCCGTGGGAAAGCTCTTGCAGACGCGCCAGGGCCGGCTCGGCAAACACGGCGGACTGGCAACCGGCCTGGGCCAGCGAGGCTTTCAAATAATTCGCCGTGTCGGCCTGCTCCCAGGGCTCGATATCGATGCGCAACTCGGTCAGCCCCAACAGCCGATCGCCCACGCGCCCCATCTGCGTTTGCTGGCCGGCCAACACCAACGTCAGCCGCGCCTCGGGCGCGCAGTCGTGCTGGGCCAGTCGCAACACCTGCGAGAGCACCGCGCGGCTCGCCTGGTCGGCGTCGTCGAAGAGGATGGCCGTGTCAAGCTGCTGATAACGGTATTCCAGCAGCCGATCGGTGACCAGCCGCCACAAGGCCGCCATGGAAGCGGTCGGCGCGGGATTCATGCCCAGTTCCAGGGCCACCAGCCAGAGCATTTCCGCCGGCTCGATGCCCAGCAGATTGACTTTCGCCACCGGCCGCCCGCGGCGGCGCAGTTGCGCGGTGAAGACCTCGATCACGAAAGACTTGCCGCTGCCGTCGGGCCCCATTAACAACCCCAGGCGGCGACGCTGCTCGACCAGGAAGTGCAGCCGGGCCAGGGCCTCCTCGTGCGTCGGGCTCTGGTAGAAGAATTGCCGATCCAAGCAGGTGCGAAACGGCGATTCCCGCAAACCCCAGTGCGACTGGTACATGGCTCGTAATCCTCCCAATCAATACTTCCCGCCTCTTGGGGATATTCGGTACAATACGTAAGGAAACTTGAAGGGAAGCATTATGTCGGAACGCTACTTCGTCGAATCGCCCATCACCACGGACCGGGCCGTCCTGGCCGGCGCCGAGGCCCATCATTTAATTCACGTGATGCGGCTAAAGCCGGGTGCCCGGGTCACCCTGTTCGACGGCAGCGGCAGCCAGTTCGCCGCGGCGGTAGAGCGGGTCGGGCGGGCGGAGGTCGAGTTAGCCATTCTTTCCCAGACGCAAATCGACCGCGAGTTGCCGCTGCCCGTTTGGCTCGGCGTGGCGTTGCCCAAGGGCGACCGGCAGAAATGGCTGGTGGAAAAGGCGGTGGAACTGGGCGTCAGCCGCTTGCTCCCCCTGGAGACCGCCCGGGGGGTTGCGCAGCCAATGCAGCAGGCCCTGGAACGCCTGCGGCGGACGGTCATCGAGGCCTCGAAGCAATGCGGCCGCAACCGGCTGATGGAGATTGCCTTGCCGCAGCGGTGGGAACAGTTCGTCCACGCTGCCGACGGCATGTCCCGGCGACTGTTGGCCCATCCCCATGGTATCCAGCACACGGAATGTGCCGTTGCGGGCGGCCCACGGAGTGTGCCGGATGCGTTGAAATCCGGCGGCGTGGCCTTGGCCGTGGGGCCGGAGGGCGGCTTTACCGACGACGAGGTCGTCGTGGCGCAGGCGGCCGGTTGGACGCCCGTCGCTCTCGGCCCGCGCATTCTCCGCGTGGAGACGGCCGCCTTGGCCCTGGTGGCCCGCGTAACGCGAGGCAACGATTGAGTCCGGCGTCGATTGTGACGCGGGCGTCCCTGCCGGCTTGCCCAGCCGTGCCGCCGTGGCCCTCTATGCTTCGTCCAGGCGTCGCAGCCAGATCTCGCGCCAATAGAAATAGTTGCGACGTGGACAATTCTTCGCATAGAGGCCCTGACAGGTGACGCCATCCAGTGCGACCGTGTTGGTCAAGTGCGCCATCTGGGCGGTTTCTTCGTTGATGATCTGACGAACTTGAAATGCCACCCG
>CAYYBU010000281.1:0-5025 GCA_964469945.1 uncultured Planctomycetaceae bacterium | reverse complement strand
TGCGATGACCATCAGGTCATTCGCAGCGGACTAGCCAGCCTGCTGGCGGGGACCGACATCGAAATTGTTGGCGAGGCCGACAGCGGCAAGGAGGCCCTGCGGTTGGCCCAGAAGCTCAAGCCGGACATCGTCCTGCTCGATATCCGCATGCCCGACGGCGACGGCCTGTCGACGTTGGAGAAGCTCCACGCCAAGGTGCCGGAGAGCCGCGTGGTGATGTTGTCGACCTACGACAACCCGACCTATATTGCCCGCGCCGTGGCCTTGGGGGCCAGCGACTACGTGTTGAAGGGCTCGAAGCGCGATGACATCGTGGCCACGATCGTCTCGGTGGCGCAGGGCGACGTGCCCAGCCGCACCGGCGAGCTGAAACGCATCGCCGCGGCCATGAAGGTCCGCCAGACGGTCGACGACGACGACGTGCCGCTCACGCAGCGCGAGACGCAGGTCTTGCGTCACGTGGCCTTGGGGCTGAGCAACCGCGAGATCGGCCGCTCGCTGGAGATCAGCGTCGAGACGGTCAAGGAACACGTGCAGAACATCTTGCGGAAGATCGCCGTGAGCGATCGCACACAGGCTGCCGTGTGGGCCGTCCGCAAGGGTTTGGTCTGAGCAGAGCGGTCAGCGATCAGCCTGTAGGGAACGCCCTTCGTGGCGTTCCGTGCGCTGCCAGCAAAACGGAACGCCGCGGAGGGCGTTCCCTACTACTTCGCCCGCGGATGGGCCTTTTCGTAGACCTTCCGCAACGTGGCGGTGCTGACGTGTGTGTAGATCTGCGTCGTCACCAGGCTCTTGTGGCCCAAAAGCTCCTGCACGCTGCGGATGTCGGCGCCGCGGTCGAGCAGGTGCGTGGCAAAACTGTGCCGCAGCGAATGCGGCGAGGTGCGGGCGTCCAGGCCGGTCAACTTCAGGTATTTCTCCAACATACGGGCGACGCTGCGCGTGGTCAGCCGGCGGCCGAACTTGTTGACGAACACCGGCGAGGCGGGCCCCGGCGGTTGCCGCGGATGCAGCCGGCGGACCGCCAGCCATTGCCGCAGCGCGCGGGCCGCATAGGAGCCGATGGGCGAGAGCCGCTCGCGGCGTCCCTTGCCGCGGACGCAGAGAATGCCCGCCGCCAGGTCCAAGTCGCCCTGCTGCAAACCGACCAGTTCGCTCACGCGCAGACCGGCCGCGTACATGGTCTCCAGGATGGCGCGGTCGCGCAACCCCATGGGCCGATCGCCGGCCGGCGCCGCCAGCAAGCGGCCGATATCCTCGGCGGAAAGGAAATGCGGCAGCGTGCGACCCTTGCGCGGGTTGCGCAGCGGCTTGGCCGGATTCGTCTTCGTCCAGCCCTCGCGCTGTCCGAATTTGAAGAAGCTCCGCAGCGATGCCAGCCGGCGGGCGATGGTCGTTTTCGCGTAGCCGGCCTCGTGCAGCGCCGTCACGTAGCCGCGCAGTTCCAGGACCGTCAAATGCCCCGGCGCGGGACACTGTCCCCCTTGGGCCTCGCTCATGTAGGCGGCCAACGCCAGCAAATCTTCGCGATAGCTCTTGATGGTGAGGTCGGAAGCGTTGCGTTCCACGCGCAGGTACTGGAGAAAGCGTCCGATGGCGGTATGCATGACCGGCGCACCCGATGATTTAACGCGGTCGGACTACGGCGATAGGAGGTGCCGAGGTTAGCAGAGCTCGTCGCTATCGGTGGGCAGCGGCAGATCGAAACGCGCCGTGGGCGCAAACTGTTGCGCCTCTTGGCGGATCTTCTGGCTCAAAATGGCCGCGTCGTACCAGGTGAAACTCAACTCCGGATTGGACGCATAACGCCCCAGGGTGCGCAGCGCCTCGGCACGACTGGCATCGTCGTAGAGGAACACGTAACGCTCCGCACCCTTCACCAGGGCCAATACATTGATGTCTTGACTCACGGCCGCTGACCTCCTGCGAGAGTCGCCAATGATTCACGCGGGCCCTGCGGCCGGATCGAGAAGCGATCGCGTCCGCGGCCCCCCTAATTGTTATCGGATCTTGGGCCACCGCCACACTACTCGGGTTTCGCCGGCGCCGCCGCGGGCACTGAGCATTTCGGCAATGTGCATGTGGCAACAGAAACGGATAAAGTCGTCGCTACGCTGTAAATAGGCTTGCCACCCCCCCATGCGGGCATCGTCGCGGAAGAAATAATAGCTGGCCAACGCCTCGGTGAACTCGCTGTCGTTCCCGTTGTAGGTCCGCGTGTGTCGAAGCACGGGCGCATCGGAGGGGCAAGGCAATGCCGGACCATTGCTCGGCGGCGGCGGAATGAACCCCCGCGCATCGGGCCAATCGGGCGGCAAACCCGGCCCCGGCGCCAGCGGCCGTACCCCGACGACCGCCACGGGCACGGCGCCGGTCGCTGGTACCGCGCTGGCCGCTGGGGCAGCGCTGGCCGCTGCCTGATGGCTCGTGGCCTTCACGGCCAGCGCAGTGGGCGGCGCCGTTGGATCGGACGCCGGTTGGCCGTGTTTCTTGGGCTTCGCCGCAGCGCCCGCTGGAGGGACGTCCGGTGCCAGTATCGGCACGGGCATTTTCTCGTAAGGCGGCGTCTGGGTCTTGAGCTGCGCCTTGGCCAAGGCCAACTCCGCCTCAAAAACCAACGGCGCCGGGATATCGCGCTCCTCAGGTGTTCCCCACGGCAATCCATAACCGGGGGGAATGGGGTGGAAATTCGGGTTGGCCGCATACCATTCCACCTGCATGCTCAGCCGCGGCGGATAGTACGCACAAAAATCCGTCACGCTGCCGACCACAACGGCATCGACTTTGAGAATTTGTGCCAACAAGCGTGCATCGGCCGGTCCATACATGCTGATGTGGTGGTCTTGGATCGCCCGTTCCACCACTTCCACCGGCAACACTTCAAAGCCGGGGATCAGTTGCAGCTCGTTGTAATAGGCCAACGCCAGGCGGCGGCCGTCTACGGTCGGCTCGGCACTATGGTTGAAAAAGGGAGTGACGGCAATTTTGGAAAGCTGGGGAAACGGATTATGCACCGTCGGCTGGTGCGCGATCTCTGGCAGCAGCGAGCAGCCAGTCGTAAACAGGCAGCCGAGTAAGGCGATGTATCGCAACATCTTGTGCATAAACCAGTTATGAAAATTGGCCAACGATGGCTACGGCAGCGGCGTCCCCGGCGTGCAGGGATCGTTTCGCCGCAGCAGACCGGCAATGTCCGTTTTATCGGCAAAGTCGTCAAAAGTTCTCCAGTTTAGATTGGAAGCCGGAGGCCGAGCGGTTTCGTTGCTATTGCGGGGACTGTCCCCCCGGCCGCACGTTATGGTCGCCCGACCGCTTCAAGATAGTGGGCTGCGATTGCCCCACCCCATACGCACGAAGTTAAGTGGAGGCGGCGTTTCTTTCCGGTCCCCTCTCCCTCTGGGAGAGGGTTAGGGTGAGGGCCGAAGTGAAGCTTTTTGGTTGTTCGCCCTCACCCTGGCCCTCTCCCGGAGGGAGAGGGGATGAGACATTGGGGAGGCACTTCCTTAACTTAGTGCGTATGGGCCTGCGCTTGTCCCACCCTACGAACTACAGAACATGGCCGTGAGAGGAACGGTTTAGAGCCCGTTCCCTACAGAATGTGGCTGCGTGAGCTGCCGACTCCGCGGCGATGCATGCCGCTGAGAATTTCCTTGCCGTGGCCGTTGTTGCCGCCCGCGGGCGATGCGTCGTGCAACAACTCCTGGACCGCGGCCAGGACCTCATCCGGCGCGATCATCCGCAAGCAGTTGCCGTGTCCTTCCGGACAGATGCTCTGGTAGCAATGCTTACAGGAAACCTCGTGCGAGACGACGCGGTGTGGCACCGCCCAGGGCGTGTGGTCCGGCGCGGTCAGGGCATAGATGTCGACCACGGGAGTGCCCACGGCGGCCGCCAAGTGGACCGGCGCCGTATTGTTGCTGACCAACAACGGCGCCAAGCGGAGCAGGCCGGCCAGGTGCGCCACGTCCAGATAACCGGCCAGTGATTCCGAGGGCGCTTCCATGGCGGCACGGATTCCTTCCACCAGCACGAGGTCGGTCGCCGTTCCCGTGAAGACGACGCGGCAACCATGCTCGCGAACCAGCCGCCGCGCGAGGACGGCGAACGACTCCGAAGGCCACCGCCGCGAAGGGGCCGTGGCGCAGGGATGAATCACCAGCCAAGGCTGGCCGTCATCGAGCCCCCGATTCCGCAACAGCATGGCCACTTCGCTGAGCGCCTGTTGCGTGACGTGGATAGAGAGATGCTCGTCATCGGTATGGCAGCCGATGGCGGCCACCAGGTCCAATTGCCGGCGAACTTCATGGCGCAGGCCGCCGCCCGATTCGCTCTCGACCACCGGCTGGGTGACCAGTTGGCAGAGGTTTTCCCGGCAATAGGCCAGCCGCCGCGGTATTCCCCCCAGGTAACAGAGCATGGCGGCCGGCAAGGGGTCCTGGGTATAGCGCGTGAAAATCACGGCCGCATCGAAGCCGCCGCGGCGGAACTGCTCGATCAATTGCACCTCGGCGTCCGGCTGCCGATCGGTCGAGGGGCCCTTTCTCCACAAGGCTTCGTAACGGAGAACGGCGTCGATTTCCGGGATCAAGCGGGCCGCTTGGGCGCCGGAAGCAGAGGTGAGCATCGACAGGCGGCAATCCGGCAGCGACTGCTTCATGGCCCGCAGGGCCGGCGTCGTCAACAACACGCCGCTCATCGTGTCCAAGCGGACACAGAGCACTTTTTTCACGCCGTTCCATGCGTTCATGGGAGCATCGCCCGGGGTTAAGTCGATTTTGGGGCAACGAGTCCCTCCAGTCAGGCCATGATGGTAACCGATTCTGGCCGGAAATAAAACATCAAACCATCCGTTTATTACTGGCCGGGACGTGGGGATTAACGCCGATGGCTTGGTAGGGGGGGTCTTCCATCGATCAATTTCTGCACGCTCTCCGCGTGCCGGATCCACTTGCAGAATAAACGCCGCGGAGCCAGGAGAACTGCAAAGTCCAACGCAAAGGGGTCAGGTCCATGTTTTCGGACAAG
>CAYYBU010000280.1:0-5033 GCA_964469945.1 uncultured Planctomycetaceae bacterium | reverse complement strand
GGCACCATTCCCATCGAGGCCGCCCTGATCGGCCGCCGCATGGCGCCCGGCTTGCAGCGGACGTTTGCCGCCGAGGCCTGGCCGGCGCTGCCCGCGTCGCTGTGGGAACAGGCCCGCGAAGAGGCCCGGGCGGCGGCCCTGCCGGACCTGCCGCAGCGCATCATGGGCACCGACCTGGACGATGGCGCCTTGCAGTTGGCCCGGCACCATGCCGAGAAGGCCGGCGTGGCCGAACAGATCCATTTCCAACACCGGGCCTTCGCCGATCTGACCAGCAAACGGCCCTATGGCTGTCTGATTTGCAATCCGCCCTACGGCGAGCGTCTGGGCCGCCAGCCGGAGATCGAAGCCCTCTATCGCGACATGCCCGAGGTGTTTCGCCGCTTGAAGACATGGTCGTTCTATATTTTGACCGCGCATGCGGAATTCGAGGCCTTGCTGGGACAGCAGGCCGACCGGCGGCGGAAGCTCTACAACGGTCGCATTCAATGCACGTATTACCAATATTATGGCCCGAAGCCGGGCACACGCGTGGCCGAGGTCCTGGATGCCGACGTGGCCCCGCCACTTCCATACGACGCCCCGCCGCTGCCACCGGAAATCCCTCCACCTTCGCAAGCTCTGGGGTCCGGTCCATTTTTCGGCGAGAACACGTTGTCTTCAAGTCTGGCCACAGGCCGAAAACATGGACCTGACCCCTTGGGGCCGCCAGCCGACCCCGACGAGACCGCGGCGGCCGCACCGCCAGAGCCTCCTTGCGCGAACGCGATACCCGTGCGCAAGGTCGCGCCGCCGGCCTTTGGCGGACTGACGAGAAAGGCGTTGGAGCAAGCGGACATTTTCCGCAGCCGGTTGAGCAAACGAGCCCGCCACTTGCGCCGTTGGCCGACGAAACTGGGAATCACCTGCTATCGGCTCTACGAGCGCGACATTCCCGAGGTGCCGCTGGTGGTCGATCGCTACGAAGACTGCCTGCATGTGGCCGAGTTCGAGCGGCCGCACGAGCACACGCCCGCCGAGCACGGCGAGTGGCTCGATCTGATGAAGCGGACCGCTGCCGAGGCCTTGGAAGTGCCGCTGGCGAACGTCTTTCTCAAGCGGCGCCAACGGCAGCGCGGCCCGGCACAATACGAGCGCGTCGCCGAGGAAGGCCGCACCGCGATTGTTTCCGAGGGCGGGCTTCGCTTCGAGATCAACCTTTCCGACTACCTCGACACGGGCCTGTTCCTCGACCATCGCAACACGCGGGCGATAGTTCGCGAGGCGGCCGCCGGCCTGCGCGTGGTGAACCTCTTTGCCTATACGGGATCGTTCACGGTCTATGCGGCCGCCGGCGGCGCCGTCTCCACCGTGACCGTGGATACATCCAACACCTATCTGGAATGGGCCGGGCGGAACATGGCGCTGAACAATCAGACGGGCGTGGAGCATCAGTTCGTCCGCGACGACGCCTTGAGTTTCTTGCAGCATTTGCCGCGGCGGCCCGCATTCGACCTGGCGGTGGTCGATCCACCCACGTTTTCCAACAGCAAGCGGCTGGAGGAGTTCTGGGACATTCAGCGCGATCATGTCGCATTGCTCCACGAACTGTTGGAGCGGATGTCGCCAACGGGGTTGATATTCTTCTCCACGAACTTCCGCCGTTTCAAGCTGGCCGAGGCGGAATTGCCCGGCGTCGCGATCCGCGAGATCAGCCGGCAGACGGTGCCCGCCGATTTCCGCAACCGCCGCATTCACCGCTGCTGGCGGCTGGTGCGGACAGCTTGACTGTATTGCGGAGTGCAATATAATTGGGGTGAAGGAGAAAGAGACATGGGTACGTCCCGCTCAACTGCTAAGGCCGAATCGACGATGACCGCAAGTCCGCTGATGGTTCGTTTGGACGAAGAGAGCAAAAAGTGCCTCGTCCAAGCGGCCGATCTCCGGCATATCAGCGTCAGCGACTACGTGCGGACCGTAACGATTCCCCAGGCAAGACGGGAGGTGCGGGCGGCTCAGGAGCATGTCATCGCGTTGACGGCCGAGGAGCAGGCCACCTTCTGGGCGGCCTTGAATGAACCTCCGAAGCTGACCGCCCAGCAGCGGCGATTGGGCGCTGCGATACGAGGCACGCGGTGAACGTAATCCGCCTTCCGGCGGGTTTCCAGGTGGAGCGGCTCCGCCGCGAGCATCCTCGTCGCCGTTTCCAGTGTGGCAAGCAGGCCGTCGACGCTTGGCTGGCAGGCAGGGCACTTCAGCACCAAGGGAAACATCTCTCTGTGACCAAGGGTCTGCTTGACGAAGCCAGAACTATTGCCGGCTACTACACGTTGGCAACCGGGCAGGTCGACTTCAGCGACTTGCCGGCCGAAATGGCGAAGCAGTTGCCGCGCCGTGTGTTACCTGTTGCGGTGTTGGCATGGCTGGGGGTGGACTCCAAACGTCAAGGCGAAGGATTGGGCCGTCTGCTGCTGGCCCAAGCGTTGCGCGATTGCTGGGAGGCTGGAAAGACGTTTCCGTTCATTGCCGTCGTCCTCGACTGTCTCGACGAGCCTTCCAAGGCCTTCTACCAGCATTGGGATTTTGCCGAACTGCCCGGCCGCCCCTATCGGCTATTTCTTAGCGCGAAGCGTCTGGAGGCGATGATGGAGGATGGCGGGTGACATGCCGATGCCATTTCCTTTAGCGAAAGATCGTACAGTTCGGCAAGGCCCGTTGGAACTTTTTCGCGCCCGCGTCGGGGTTTGCCAGTATCGCCCATGCCGGCCAGTATATCCGGTATGAGGAACGGATACCACGCCCATCCCACGCCACGGCCCGTCTCGTCGGTGACCGACTCCGCCTTAAGACGATACCACGGCCGAAATGGCCAGATAGGTCAACGCCCCGATGCAACCGGCCACGGGGATGGTCAGCGCCCAGGCCCAGACGATGTTGGCGGCCACGCCCCAACGCACGGCGCTGAGCCGCTGCATGGTGCCGAAGCCGATGATCGAGCCGGTGATGGTGTGCGTGGTGCTGACGGGAATGCCGGCGGCGGCGGTGGCGAACAGCGTGATGGCCGCCCCCGACTCGGCACAAAAGCCGCCGAACGGCTTCAGCCGCACGATCTTCGAGCCCATGGTCTTGACGATCCGCCAGCCGCCGATCAGGGTCCCCAGGCCCATGGCGGCGTGGCAAATCAGCACGATCCAGAAGGGAATCTCGAAGCTTCGTCCCTGGATCGCGACGGGATAGAGCAGCAAGGCGATGATACCCATCGTTTTCTGGGCGTCGTTGGTGCCGTGCCCGAGGCTGTAAAGCGCCGCGGAACAGAGTTGTCCTTTGCGGAACAGGGAATTGACACGCGCCGGCCGCGCCTTGCGGAACAACAGCACCATGCCGACGCCGATCAGGTAGCCTAATACCATGCCGATCAAGGGAGAGAGGACGATGAAGGCGGCAATTTTGAGGATGCCCACGATAATGACCGCGGTTATGCCGGACTTGGCAATGGCCGCCCCCGCCAGCCCGCCGATCAGCGCGTGCGAGGAGCTGGTCGGCAGTCCCAGATACCAGGTCGTGAGGTTCCAGAGGATGGCCCCCAACAGGCCGCTGAGGATCATGGGCGTGTCGACGACCTCCGGCCGCACGACGCCCTTGCCGATGGTCATGGCGACATGGGTGCCGAAGAAATACGCGGCCACGAAGTTGAAGAAGGCGGCCCAAACCACGGCCTGGATGGGCGTCAAGACCCGCGTGGAAACCACCGTGGCGATCGAGTTGGCGGCATCGTGGATGCCGTTGGTGAAGTCGAAACCCAAGGCTAGCACTACCACGAACGTCACCAGCGCCGGATACTGCAAGGCCACCCCCACAACATGGTAGCCTGTGAAGCAGATCCCCCAAATGGCGAAGGCAATCGCCAAGCAGGGCCAGATCAGTCCGCGTTTCATAACGTGCCTAAGGGTCAGCCCAGGATGTCCAACAGCCCGGACATCGTACCATAGCGCGCGGTCGGACGGTAGCGGGGTGCAGGGTGGGCAGGAGAACTGCAAAGTCCGGGGTCCGGTCCATTTTTCGGCTCAAACGCTTCGTTTTTCGAGCAAAGCCTTGTCCGAAAACATGGACCTGACCCCTTTGCGTCGGACTCAGACTTGGACCTTTTGCCCGCAGAGCTTCACCAATTTCGACCACAAGGCCCCGGCGTCGAACGGCTTGATCAGGTAATCGGAGATGCCTGCTTGGATGGCGGCGATGACCCGCTCGCGCTTGGCTTCCGCGGTGAGCATGATGATCGGCGTGTCGAGGCCGGCGGCACGGGCGTCGCGGACCAGTTTCAGGCCGCTTCGCCCCGGCATGAGCCAGTCCAGCAGCACCACGTCGAACGGCTCGCGCCGTAGCAAGTCCCAGGCTTCGTCGCCGTCGCGAGCTTCGGTGATTTTCACGCCTTCGATGGGCTCCAACGACACCTTCACGAGCGTCCGGACCAAACGGTCATCATCGGCAAGCAGTATTTTCATCGTCACCTTCCTACGTTCCTATAGCCATATTGCTCGCAGACGCAGACCGCATGAATCGTCCCGCATAGTTCATCGATTTGGCGTTGGGGAAGCCGGCGGCCGAGTGGCGATTTTGAAAAAACCGACGTGGCCCGCCCAGGACAGCGAACTGCGAAGCCGTGCGGCCTTGCAGAGATCGCCCAGAGACGCTGGGAAACGCGCCACGCCGAAACACACCTGCGGCGCGATCAAGTGGCCCCAGTAGCGATTGAAGTCGTGGCCTACGATGGAGAAGGCCACGGCGAACAGGCACACCGCCAACCCCGCACGTAACCCCAGCGGCGAATGCCAGCCGGCCAGGCCACACATGGCGGCCACGAAATACAACGTCGTAACCCATTGTGGCAACATCAGCAGGCAGGCGTTCATTTGCATGGTCGCCTGCACGAAGGTGATGCCGCCGAACTGGACCCAGCCTTCGCGATGGGCTACCGCGCCGGCGGGCATCCATTGCGTTACCTGCCAGGCGTGCCAGGCAAAGAACACGGCCCAGCCGGCCAGCCCCGCCAGCCA
>CAYYBU010000279.1:0-5034 GCA_964469945.1 uncultured Planctomycetaceae bacterium | reverse complement strand
GATCAGTTGGACCGTAGCGCCGGCCTTGCTGAGATTGAAGTTCGTGTGCAGTTCCTGCACGGGGTCCGTGGCCGAGGTCGAATCGCAGAAGAACACGCGCGACTCGTTAGGACCAAGGATCACGTTGGTGGCGCTGGGAATGGTCCACGTCGTACTGCCGCTGCTGCCCGTCTTTTGATACTTGAGCGACCAGCCAGCCAGGTTGACGGCCGTCTGTGGGTTGGGATTGCAGATCTCCAACCAATCCGCCGCGGATCCGGCGGTATCGACGATGCCGGTCGAATTGGCGGCGTCGATCTCGGTGATGATCGGGTTGAGCGACAACAATCGTCGCTCTTCGAGGCACTCCATCCGCAGACGCCGCCCGCGGGCAAATCCCTCGCCCAGTTTGCGGCGCTGCCGCTGCCCGGACACACCTCGACTAGCCAGCGTCCTCTTCCCAATCTTCCGAGACATCTTCGATTTCCTCTATTGCGACAAAACGCCGAGACCACTCGTAAAACTCGTTACACCCGCTACGCAAGCCGACGACGACGACGAAAACCGACCAGCGCCGCTGCGGCGGCCAAAAGCAGGAGCAAACTCGCTGGCTCCGGGACCGATATCAGGCTCAATTGGTCGGCGCCAACCTCCAGCGCATAGCCGGCCGGGAGCCCGGAGACCACGAAATCTCCCCGAGTCAGCCCGGAACTCGCTCCGTAGGTCGCCAGCATATAAGGGCCGGAAAGCGTGCCGGAAGCGTTGATGTCGATGGTCGCCGGGTTGTTGATGCTCAACGAACCTGCGATCGCCAACAAGTCCGCGCTGCCGGCGGAGACATCGAAATCCAACGTCGAGTTGGCATTGAGCGTCAAATTCCCGCCCAGCAGGAGCGTGCCGAGCACGCCCACGCCGCCGGGGGCTATGGCGTGCGGCGCGGAGCCCGCCAGAACGCTGCCCGAGATCGAGCCGCCATTGGGCCCGCTCGCCAGCGTGCCGCCGTTGAGCGTCACATTGCCGTAGCC
This sequence comes from uncultured Planctomycetaceae bacterium, assembly GCA_964469945.1. Taxonomy (GTDB): domain Bacteria; phylum Planctomycetota; class Planctomycetia; order Pirellulales; family Thermoguttaceae; genus CAYYBU01. Next base: position 4,030 of record CAYYBU010000279.1, on the reverse strand, counting down.
GGTGGCCGAACCGGTGCTGTTGGCGGCGACGAGCGTACCGCCGTCCAGCGTCGTGCCGCCGCTATAGGTGCTCGATCCGGCAAGCGTCAGCGAATTAAGACCGCTCTTCACCAAGGCGATGATGCCGCCGCTGGGACCATCGTTGATGCTGCCGCCAAACGGATTGGCAGGCGTCGTGGCGCCGCTGACCGTCAAGGTCGATGTCGAAACGCCGCTGGAGTCGTTGGTGATGGAAAACTTCGACCGGTTTGCCGGCAGATCGGCTGTGGACGACATGGAAAGCGAGCCAATCTGCTGATTGTTCCCGTTCAAATCGAGCTTGGGGCTATTCGACGGGCTGGGAGTCAAGATGCCGAACACCAGGTCGGTTGCCACGGGCAGGGCATTGTTGACGCCTAGAATCACGGAGCCGCCGCTGCCCGTGTCGGGGCCGTTGCCGTCGAGGAACGTGGTGCCCGTGTAGGTGTTCTGCGCGTTGAGCTGCATGATGCCGGCGCCGCCGCCCCCCGTTGGGTCGTTCGTGGCCAGCACCACGTCGGAATTTCCGGAAATCACCCCGTTGACGATCAGGTTGTGATTGCTGGTGCCATTTTTCGTGGCCCCGATGGCGGTGACGAAGCTGTTGCTGGCAGGGTAGGCGATGTTGCTTTGCGTAACGGCCGTCTTGGTGAATGGCAGGTTCAACGCATTCAACTGGATAGCGGCGCCGATCGCGCCGCCGTAGGAGCCGGAGGTGTTGCTGAGCACCGAGAGCGAGCTTTGAATTTGAATCGAGCCGCTGCCGTTGTAGGTTGCCGGTGTGGAAGCCGCCGTGGGCGTGTTGAAGTTGACGCGAATCGGATTGGCAATCACGAGATTGCCGTTCAGCGTGCTGCCGTTGGGCAGGTTGAACGTGCCCGCCGACTGGCCAATGACGAGGTTTCCGGCTTGGATATTCAAGCCCGAGGCAGCGCCGAGATCCAAAGTGCTGGAAAGAATCAGGCTGCCGGCGCCGAGCTTGGTGATGTTAGGCGTGCCTCCAATGACCGAGCTGATCGTGGCGTTGCCGGACGCCACGGTCACGCTGCCGCCGGTAACCGTGAGCGTGCCGCTGCTGAGCGTGTAGCCAGAGGTGTTGAACACGAGATTGTTGACGCTGATCCCGGATTTCACGGTCACGATTCCCGCAGTGCCTCCGAAGACGGCATCATTGCCCGTCGTCCAGTCAACGTCTTTCGTGCCATTGAACCAGTAGGCGCTGCTGGTATTCCAATTGGCCGCACCGCCGCCGCTGGAACTTTTCGTCCCCCCTGGATCCCATGAAAATGTGGCCGCCGGCGACGACTGGACGGCAAGCAAGATGACAGCGATGGACAGTGCCGTACGGAGGGTGATGCGAGAGAACGGCGTGGAAATTGCGAATGCTTTCATCGATGGCGCCTCAGGGAAGTTTTGGGTATGGAAGATGACTTGGCCCGAAATGGAGCAAATGCGGCCCTACGGTTTCCAAGTGCGAGGTTCTGAAAAATGTGCGAGCCGCCTGCTTGCCGGGAAACAACTTCCAGCAATACTGTCGAGTAGAACGGAAATGACGGCAAAGTCAACCATTTTGTCTCGGAAAGGCCTGTTTCATCGGCATTTTCCGGATTATCTGCAACCCCACCCACGGGGCATCGAAGAGGCAACGTTCTGCGCAACTCGTTGAATCAAAATAAGTTGCGGCGATGGAGAGACACTAGACGCGGCGATCACACCCCTACGATGAGTGGGTCTCGATCGCATCCTATGGCCAGACTAGATAAAATGCCTTCACCGGGTCGGTCATGATCGTTGGTGGACCGGCACTGAAGGGTACACGAAACGGCCGGCATCCGAGTGCGAGCGATCTCGCTTTGGCCGCCATAGGGATCGCGAAAGGGTTGAAGATTATCCGTTCAGCCCTTGGAGCAGGCTGACGGTGATGGCCTGGAAGACCATCCGGAGCCGATCGAAGTCGCGGTCTTCCGCCTGGCAGAAGATGGTATAGGTCATGCGTTGATCCTGCAAAGTGCGGATTTTGGCCGTATTGATCAGGTCGAGATAGTAGAAGAACAGGTCGTAGCCAGCCAATTCCCGTCCCGCCACGTTCTCGCGGACCGCTTCGGCCTCCACGGCGCCGTATTCCTGCCTCATGGCCTCCAGGGCTGCCTCCGTCGCACCGGCCGGATCGATCGCGCGCGGCTGTAACGCCAGCGTCCAAAAGGCCCCGTCCGGGCTGTACACCGTCACCGATTGGCGACCCGCCAGGGCATCTTCTTCGTTCAGGGTCCAGTTGTCGGGGTATTGGAATGACACCCCGAGTTTGTCATATTTCAATGTCACAACCCCTTTGTCCGTCGGTCGCCCTTGTTTCAGAAAAACTGCTCGCCTTATTCGGACGCCGGGGGTCTTATCTGGTCGTCAGGACCACGACGAGATCATCCGCGACGGGGTCTTTTCCGGGGATCGAGAACGTGAGCCGCGCGGCCGTCTGTTGGAAGGGCACCGCCTCGGCGCTTCCCAGCAATTTCGCGGACACCACCGCGTGCCCCGGAATCGGCGACAGCACCAGATCGCCGGCCGGACGTGCCAGCAGGTGAAGGTAAACCGTGCCGCCCCGGTGCGTCGAGCCGCCCCACGAAGCCGGTTTCCACGGACCGCCGCTGGTGCCATAAACGGAGACGCCGTATTTCGCCAGCCATTGGCCCATCTGCGTGATGCGTTCGATTTGTTCCGCGGGGATTTCACCTTCCGGGTTGGGCCCCACGTCCAGCAGCAAATTGCCGTCGCCGATGGCGCAGCCAATCAGCGTGCGCATGCACTCCTTGAACGACTTGACGTGGCCGTCGGGCCGATACGACCAGCCGCCGCCGGGGGCGTCGACAACGCACATGCAGGATTCCCAATTGCGCTCTGTCTGAAAGCCGCCGATCTGCTGTTCGGGCGAACCGAAGTCGCCCAGGTACGGTTTGGGCTGGCGGTCATACTCGGCCAGCACGGCCATGCGGTTGTTCATGATGATGCCCGGCTGGAGCGACTTGACCAGATCGAATGTCTCGCCGATGCGCCAGAAGTTCAGCAGATCGCCGCGACCATAACTGTCCCACCAGATGATGTCAATTTTCCCGTAATTGGTCAGCAATTCGCGCACCTGACCATTCATGTAGTCCACGTACTTCCGATTGTCGCCCATGCCGTAGTCGGGGTGGTGCCAGTCGCGCGGGGAGTAATAGACGCCGAACTTCATGCCTGCTTCGTGGCAAGCGGCGGACAATTCCTTCACCACATCCCGCTTGAATGGCGTGTGCATGATCGAATAGTCGGTAAGCTTGGTGTCCCACATGCAGAACCCGCCGTGGTGCTTCGCGGTGAAGACGATGTATTTCATCCCCGCAGCCTGGGCCGCGCGAACCCAGCTCTTGGCGTCGAACTTGACCGGGTTGAACTTCTTGTAAAGGTTGTCGTACACGGGGTCTTCCACATAGCCCGCCGGGTGACCCGAAACATCGAGCGGTTTGGTGGCTTTGCGCGACCAACTGATTTCCGTTCCGGCCACGCTCGACATATCCCAGTGGATGAACATGCCGAAGCGCGCTTCGCGCCACCATTTCATGCGGGCAGCATACTGTGCCGGTGTCTCTGGAAGAGCCTTTGGCGCCGCGGCGACAACCGCTGCCGGTGATGCGCCGGCGGCAGTCGAGGATTCAGGCAAAGCCATCGCGGCAAGCAGATGGAAACCTGCCACCAAGCACGGAATCAGAGGAATGAGGTGTTGTTTTGTCATCGAATGATCTCCCTTTGCTTTGGTCTTAACGCCCTACTCCCCGTCGCCCGGGAGTCGAATTGCCACCCTTCACCGCCCCGAGCCAGATGGCCGTTCTTGATTTCATAGGTCGAGTCGCCGCGGACGGTGATGTCGGCGCAGCATCAACGATTATCGGGTAGCGACGAGCGGTTTGCAAGCTGGCCACCACCCATGCCAGGAGAACTGCAAAGTCCGACGCAAAGGGGTCAGGTCCATGTTTTCGGACAA
>CAYYBU010000278.1:0-5045 GCA_964469945.1 uncultured Planctomycetaceae bacterium | reverse complement strand
GGTTGTGAGCGAGGGCTGGGCGGTGGCTCTGCTGCCGCCCGCCTCCCTCGCTTGCGGTTGCAAGAACATCCCTCGCGAGGAGAAAAGCCATGTCGACAGAGACCGCCCTGATCACCGGAGCATCGTCGGGGATCGGCTACGAGTTGGCGAGGCTGTTTGCCGCCGACAAGAGCAACCTGGTTCTGGTGGCGCGCAGGCAGGAAAAGCTGGACCAGTTGGCGGCCGAACTGGGGCGCGATCATGGCGTTTCGGTCCGCGTGTTGGCCAAGGATTTGGCCGATCCCCATAGTCCGCAGGCGATCTTCGATGCCCTGGCAGCCGAGAGCGTGACCGTGGATGTGCTGGTCAACAATGCCGGATTCGGCGCCGCCGGATCGGTGGCCGACCTGCCGCTGGAAAAACAACGGGACATGATTCAAGTGAACGTCGCCGCCTTGACGCACCTTACCCGGTTGTTCCTGCCCGGCATGATCCAGCGCCGCGCGGGCGGCATCTTCAACGTGGGCTCGACCGCCGGCTTTCAGCCCGGTCCCTACATGGCCGTGTACTATGCGACCAAGGCGTATGTGCTGTCCTTCACCGAGGCCCTGGCGGAGGAATTGACCGGCAGCGGCGTCCGGGCCACCTGTCTGGCCCCTGGCCCCACGGCGACGGAATTTGCCGCCGCGGCGGCCGTGGAGAACAAGCTCCTCTTCCGGCTGGGGACGGTGGATGCCGGGAGCGTCGCTCAGGCCGGTTATCGAGGTTTCCGGCAAGGCAGCGTGTTGGTTATCCCAGGGTCGCGGAACAAACTGGGAGCCTTCGCGGTTCGTTTCGCTCCCCGAGCTTTGGTCCGCAAGCTGGTGAAACACCTTCAGGTTTAGCAGAGATGCCTCTGACCGGCGATACCGGATCCTGAACAAGCGGAGCGGGAGGGATTTGAACCCCCGGTGCCCTTGCGAGCACTCTAGTTTTCAAGACTAGCGCCTTAAACCACTCGGCCACCGCTCCGAAACCCCGTATGTTCGCGGGGTTATCGGCGTTTCCTAGGGCTGGGATACCATCCGATGTAAAACGCTTGCCACCCGTTTTGACACCGGACACCCCTTTATGCCCACTGAAACATCCTGTCCAAGCCTATCACAAATCGCCCTATCGGCAAGCCACGTCCAACGCAAAGGGGTCAGGTCCATGTTTTCGGACGGCATCTCGTCCGGAAGGCAAAGCCTTCGAGCCGAAAAATGGACCGGACCCCGGACCTTGCAGTTCTCCTGCCCACTTCCCCACCTACTCTACCCTCCAACCGATGGCCAGCCTAGCCACCCCCACCTGGCATTCTTGCCCACTTCCGTCTTGTGCGGCCGAGGGGGACAGTCCCATTTTCGTGGCCTCCTGCCACAAAAATCGGGACAGTCCCCTCTCCTTTCTCCACCCTTCACCCTCCTTCTATTGCGACATCAACCAACAGGGGGGTGGCATAAGGCTGTTGAGCTTGCACACGGCGGCCGTTTTTGCGATGATCCCGCCCCGGCATTCTTATCGTCGCGCTACGGGCCCCGAAAAACTCCCCGTCGCCGGGGGCCGCCAATTTCAGAACTTTTCTGCCTGGGGAATGCTCTCATGATCCCGTGCAAAGCCATGTTTTGGAACTTCCGCGGCTGTCGAAGCGCCGCTTGGCTGGTGGCCCTCATCGGCCTTGTTCTTCCAACCCTGCCAGCCCGCGGGCAAGATTTCCGTCCGCCGAGCGCGAGCGACTATGCCCCGGCGGCACAACAGCCCGCGCCGGGAGGTCCTTGGGTCGGCGTTTACCCGCCACCGATCAGCCAGTATCCCGACGCCCGAGCGGGTAGCATTTATGCGGCCCCCGCCGCGCCCGCGGCCGTGCCGGCTGCGCCCGGCGTCTATACCGCGCTGCCCGCCGCCACGCCGCCGGATGACACGTGTCCGGGCGGCTGGATTGCGGGCGTGAGCGGCTGCTATTTCCAACCGCGCTGGGGAAGCAATCCGGCCTATGGCACCACGGTCAACAACGCCAACTACGACACCCAGAGCAACATCCAACAGGACTTTCAGAACAACGGCCAGTTTGCCCCCTTGCTTTGCCTGGGCTATGTGGACTCCAACGGCGTGGGCATCCGCGGCCGCTGGTCGCACTTCCACGGCAGCAACACGCAGTCGGTGGACAATCCAGCCCAGAGCGATCCGAACGTCACCACCACGATCTACTCGGCCTATCCGCTGGGCGTCGGTTTCGCGGCGGCGTCGGCGGCGGGCATCGACAACAGCTTGCAGTTCTACAACGATCTGACCATGGACGTGGCCGACCTGGAACTCCTCCGCGACGTCCGCTGGGGCCGCGGCTCGCTGTTGTTCGGCGCCGGCGTGCGCTACGCCCACTTGAGCGAGAATTACAATGCCTCATGGCTTTCCACCCCGCAGGATCCCACGCAGGACGTCGTCGACACGGAACTGACCTCAGGCCACAACTTCAACGGCATCGGTCCGCTGCTGTCGTTGGAAGCCCGTTATCCGGTGGGCAATGCCGGCCTGGCCCTGCTGGCCAATTGGCGCGGCGCGCTACTGTTCGGCACCGGGCATCAGAGCGCCGATCTGACCGCCGTGGAAGACGACCCCTCGGGCAACCTGCTGGACGGCGAGGTGACCAAATTGCAATCCGGCGGCGGCACGTTGCCGGTGCTGGAGTGCGAGGTTGGCGCCGAGTGGAGCAGGCACATCGGCCGCGCCGACTTCATGATTCAGGCCGCCTTGATCGGCCAGGCTTGGTTCTACATGGGCAACGCGGCCAATCAACAAAGCATCTTCGCTACCAGCCTGCCGGCCAACAGCACCAACGATCAAGACACCTTGGGAATGATCGGCCTGCGACTGACCGCGGGATTGACCTATTAAAGTATCCGGCACACTCCGTGTGCCGCCGGACGAACGGCATGTGGAGTGTGCCGGCTACAGCGTTTCCTTCGCGGCCGAGCACCTTACAGGAGATTCAACCATGCTTAACGTTGGCGCGCATCGGCAATCGAAGCGCTCGCGGTTTCATACCTGTGCCGTGGAACGACTGGAACCGCGCACGTTGCTCTCCGCCGGCGGCATCGCGGATCTCACGGCGCAGCCGCTGCTGGTGCGGGCCAAGGCGACGGCCGGCCAGGCGCCCTTCACGCCGGCCCAGATCAGTCACGCCTATGGGTTCGACAGCTTGCCGCGCTTGGCCAACAACGTGTCGGCCAACGGCAGCGGCCAGACCATCGCCATCGTCGATGCCTTCGATGACCCCACCGTGGCCGCCGACTTGCAGACGTTCGACAGCCAGTTCGGCCTGAAGGCTCCGCCCAGTTTCACGAAAGTCAACCAGACGGGCGGCACTGTCTATCCACCGGTCGGTTCCGACTGGACCATCGAGACCGCTATGGATGTCGAATGGGCGCACGCCATGGCCCCCGGGGCGAGCATCCTCCTGGTCGAGGCGAATACGGACAACCTCAGCGACCTGTTGGCGGCCATCGATTATGCGCGGCATCAGCCGGGCGTTTCCGTGGTCTCCCTGAGTTGGGGACTCAGCGAATTTCCGCAGGAGACGCAGTTGGATGGCTATTTCACGACCCCGACCGGGCATGAAGGAGTCAGCTTCGTGGCCGCGGCCGGCGACAACGCCGCGCCGGCCGATTGGCCGGCCACTTCGCCGTACGTGCTGGCCGTGGGCGGCACGTCGTTGACCACGCTCGGCGCCGCCGGCACCTATCGCAGCGAAACGGGCTGGGGCTACAGCAGCGGCGGCGTCAGCCAATACGAATGGGAACCGAATTACCAATTGAGCGTGCAGGACACCTGGAGCCGCACGGCCCCGGACGTGGCCTACGACGCCGATCCCAACAGCGGCTTTTGGGTGTACAACACCACCGGCGACAGCGATACAACGGGTTGGCTGGCGGTGGGCGGCACCAGCGCCGGCACGCCGCAGTGGGCCGCCATCCTGGCGATCGCCAATCAGGGCCGCGCCGCCTTGCACCGCGATACGTTGCGGGCCGCCCCGGCCGACATCTATCAACTGCCCAGCGGCGACTTCCACGACGTGGCCAGCGGCTACAACGGCTTCTCGGCCGGGCCGGGCTACGATCTGGTGACCGGCCGCGGCTCGCCGCTGGCCAACCGCGTCGTACAAGACCTGCTGGGCGCCAGCGTACAGACGGTCGAAGCGGCCGCCGATAACGGCCACAGCAACCTGCTGGCAAGCGTGGCCGCACGGCCGCGATCGCTGCCCTCGACCAGTGCGATGCAACACGCGGTCTCGCAACGCGCCAAGGTGATGGAAACCGTCACGTTCGGACCGCTCTTGTTGAGCAGGCGAGAATCGCCCCCCGACAGTGACGAGACAGATCCCGACGTGCTGCTGGCGGCTTTGCGCGGGGTGAATTTTCCATTATCCTGAATCGAATTGCACGATTCCCGGAGGAATTGTTGTAGGGAACGCCCTCTGTGGCGTTCCGTTTTACCGGCAACGCGCGGAACGCCACGGAGGGCGTTCCCTACGACAGTCGCCATGTTCGAACCATCGCAGTTTCGAGACCTGGTCAGCGGCCGGCGGCGCGGCGTCGGGGCCTCCCTGCTGCGCGGCGGACTGTGCGCGGCCGAAGTACCCTATGCCTGGGCCATGCGCTGGCGCAATCGCCGCTACGACTGCGGCGCCGCCACGATCTGCCGCATCGGTGTACCTGTCGTGAGCGTGGGCAATCTGACTTTGGGCGGCACCGGTAAAACCCCGCTGGTCGCCTGGCTCGGCCGCTGGTTCGGCGCGCGACGCATCGCCGTGGCCGTCGTCAGCCGGGGCTATGGCGCCCCCGCGGGCGGACAGAACGACGAGGCCCTGGAACTGGCTGCCCGGCTGCCCGGCGTGCCGCACTTGCAGAATGCCGATCGCGTGGCGGCGGCCCGGCAGGCCATCGGCCAATTCCACTGCCAGGCGATCCTGCTGGACGATGCCTTCCAGCATCGCCGCATCGCCCGCGACCTGGATATCGTGTTGTTGGACGCCCTGGAACCGTTCGGGTTCG
>CAYYBU010000277.1:0-5067 GCA_964469945.1 uncultured Planctomycetaceae bacterium | reverse complement strand
GAGTCTTTCCACTCGCCGATGCGGGCGTTGATTTCGTCGGCGGAGATTTTGCCGTCTTTATTGGTGTCGACCTCCTTCAGGGCAGCCTTCAGCCCGGGAACCTTATCCAATTCCGCACCGTCGATGAAGCCGTCTTTATTGGTGTCGAACTCTCGCAGGGCCTTGCTGGCGGCCGCCGAATCGATTCCCGGCGGATAGACGCGACTGGGCCCCCGGTCCCAACAGCCGAACCCCGCCAGAACCGCCAACCCCAGGACCACCGTACTCAGCCGTGCCAGCGATTGCGCCATATTGCCACCAACCCCTCTTGAAGAACGCTTGGATTGCGAGCGGAAAATTCCCCTGCTGACCTTCAGGATAGCAAAAGACGCGGCCCCGGTCAAACCGGCATATTGCCAGGCGCAAGCGAGCGTGCTATCCTGATTTCGTCACGCCATTTTCGTGCGGCCAAGTGAGTTTTCCGATGCCCGTTGCCTTTTCCCGCTTCGTTCTCGTGGTGGCCGTATTGCTGTTCTGCGCCTCGCTGCCGGCCGACAATTGGCCGCAGTGGCGCGGGCCCACGGGAGACGGCGTCAGCCGCGAGGTCGATTTGCCGGTGGCCTGGAACGAAGGTTCCGGGATTGTCTGGAAGTGCAAGCTTCCGGAGTGGGGCGACAGCACTCCTGCCATCTGGGGGGACGCGCTCTTTTTGACCAGTCACGTGGAGAATCGGAAACTGCTGTTGGTGAAGATCGACAAGGCCACCGGCAAGATCGCCTGGGTGCGCGAGGTGGCCCAGGGGTCGATCGAGCCGGTGGCCCACGACCGGCTGAGCAAACCGGCGTCGCGCCGCGGCCATCAGCAATTTCACGAGTCGCAGAATCTGGCCAGCCCGTCGCCGGTCACCGATGGCCAGGTGGTCGTGGTCCATTTTGGCAACGGCGAGTTGGCCGCCTACGATTTCCAGGGCCAGCGGCTTTGGCAGCGGAATCTGCAAAAGGACTACGGCGACTATTCCATCTGGTGGGGACATGCCAACAGTCCCGTGTTGTACGGGAAGGCGGTCATCTCGGTGTGCATCCAGGACTCCTGTAGCGATCTGCTCGGTGACGCAACGACCCCGCGCCAGCCAGTGCCCAGTTACATTGTCGCCCACGACAAGAAAACCGGCCAGGAGTTATGGCGGACCATGCGGATGACCGCCGCTACTGCCGAATGTTGCGATTCCTATATGACCCCCGTCTTCCGTCGCGACGGCGAGCAGACGGAACTCGTGGTCATGGGTGGCCAGGTCTTGGACGCCTACGATCCGGCCACTGGCCGCCGGCTCTGGTACTTGCCCGGCCTGGTGGGGAGTCGCACGATCACCGGGCCGCTGGTCGCCCACGACATGATCTATGCCACGCAAGGCATGCGCGGGGCGCTGTTGGCGGTGAAACCGCGTGGGCCGGGCAAACGCACGCGCGACGACGTGGTCTGGAAGCTCGAACAGGGAACGCCCGACAGTCCCACGCCGGTGGTCTGGAACGAGTTGCTCTTCCTGGTGACCAACGACGGCATTGCCCGCTGCCTCAATGCCCGCAGCGGCCACATGCAGTGGAAGGAGCGGCTGAAGGGGGAATATCGCGCCTCGCCCTTGGCGGCGGAAGGACGCGTCTATTTCCTCAACACCAAGGGGCTTTGCACCGTTTTGTCGGCTTCCGCGCGACTGGACCGCCTGACCGAGAACCAGCTCGATGACGACACGCTAGCCTCGCCGGCCGCTTCCGACGGCAAGTTCTTCATTCGCGGCCGCAAAACGTTGTACTGCCTGGGCAAGTGACACAATGCAGTCGGCACACGCCGTGTGCCGAACACAAGATGAGGACCACGTTTGCCATGCTGCCGCTCGATACCGTACAGAACCAGGATTGCATTGCCGGCATGGAAATGCTGGAGGCCGGCACGGTCGATCTGGCCTTCGCCGATCCGCCCTTCAACATCGGCTATGACTACGACGTCTATGAAGACCGGCTGGCGACGGAGAAGTATCTGGACTGGTGCCGGCAATGGACGGCCCAGGTCGTCCGCGTGCTGAAGCCCGACGGCACTTTCTGGCTGGCCATCGGCGACGAGTATGCCGCCGAGTTGAAGGTCATGTTGCAGCAGGAGCACAAACTGGTGTGCCGCAGTTGGGTCGTCTGGTACTATACGTTCGGCGTGAACTGCAAGTACAAGTTCAGCCGTTCGCACGCCCATCTGTTCCACATGGTGAAGGACCCGAAGCAGTGTACCTTCAACGTCGAGGCCATCCGCGTCCCCTCGGCGCGGCAGTTGGTCTATGGCGACCATCGGGCCAACCCTCGGGGCCGTCTGCCCGACGACACTTGGATACTGCGTCCCCAGGACTTGTCTGCCGGTTTCGGCCCCGAGGAGAGCACGTGGTACTTTCCCCGCGTGTGCGGCACCTTCAAGGAGCGTGCCGGCTGGCACGGCTGTCAGATGCCGGAGCAGTTGCTGGGGCGCATCATTCGCGCGTGCAGCAACGCGGACGAACTGGTGCTCGATCCGTTCGGCGGCAGCGGCACCACGCTGGCGGTGGCCAAGAAGCTGGGCCGCCGCTATTTGGGTTTTGAACTGTCGGAGCAATATGCCCGACAGATCGAGCATCGCTTGGCGGCGATCGAGCCGGGCGATCCCTTGGACGGTGCGGCGGAACCGTTGGTCAGCGTTCCCAACACGGCCAACGGCCGCAAGTTGAGCGACAAGCAACAGGCGGCCGGGCCCAAGCCGCGCCGCCGCAAGGCGGCCCAGCAGCCCGAGCTGCCCAACTTTTGACGATCGCAAAACGTAGGGTGGGACGAGCGCAGCGAAGGCCCACCAATTGACCCATGAAGTTCGCCATCTGCAACGAGACCTTTCAGGACTGGCCGCTGCAGCGCGGACTGGCGTTTGCCGCCCAATGCGGTTACACGGGCGTCGAGATCGCTCCGTTCACGATCGCCCCATACGCGCAGGACATCTCGGCGCGGCGACGCGAGGCGATTCGCCGCCAGATCGCCGCCGCAGGACTGGAGACGGTCGTGCTGCATTGGCTGCTGGCCAAGACCGCAGGGCTGCATCTGACGAGCCCCGACGCGGACGTCCGCGGCCGGACGGCCCGCTATTTCGCCGAGCTGGCGCGGCTCTGTGCCGACCTGGGCGGCCGCATCCTCGTGCTCGGCTCGCCGGCGCAACGCACTTTGGCTCCAGGGGTCACTCGCCAACAGGGGCTCCAGTATGCCGCCGAAGTGCTCACGGCGGCGCTGCCCGTGCTGGAGGAGACCGACGTGCTGGTGGCCATCGAGCCGCTGACTGCCGCGGAGACCAACTTTCTGCTCACGGCCGTCGAGGCGGTGGAACTGATCGAGCGCATCGGCGCCCCGCAGGTGCGATTGCACCTGGACTGCAAGGCGATGGCCGCCGAAGCGATCCCGTTGCCGGAATTGATCGCCGCGCATCATGCCCTGTTGGCTCATTTTCACGCCAACGACCCGAACCGGCAGGGGCCCGGTTTTGGGGATCTCGATTTTCGGCCTATCTTTGCTGCGCTGGGGGCGGTGGATTACCGCGGCTGGGTCTCCGTCGAGGTCTTCGACTATACGCCCGGCGTCGAGTGCCTGGCGCAGCAGAGCCTTCTTTATATGCAGCAGTGCTTGGCGAAATTGTCGTAACCGTTTTCGGGGCCAACTACCGCGCCGGCTTGGGAATGATCGCGTCCACGTGGTGGAATCGCAGGTCCGGCGGCACGTCGGCCGCCGGCGCCGTCTTGCTCGGCGCCGACTTCGACCACCTCCTCGGGTTCGATCGTGCCGGTGGCCTTGAACGCCGTCAGCAGAACACCCTCGGGCATGGCTGCCGCGTGGGGCGCAGCCGCAGCCGTCCCGGCGGCCGGCGGCTCACCGGCCGAGACGCTCGCCAACGTGAACCCCAACGCGGTCGCAAACAGCATGAATGCCCGGGAAATGTGCCACCAGTTTCCGATTGCACGCATGGTCGTGTCTCCTGTGAAGATATCATACGGCCCGAGGCCAGACTTGATAGGTTGTTTTCGGGATCCTTGAAGCCTGAATCGCAAGCGAAGTCCGCGTTTGAGCACACTCGCTTGCGCTTCAGGCTTCGATCTGGTTTGACCGCGTGCAGTATATTGCGCAAGGGGCCCTGGGGCAACGCCTGCGGAAAAAACGGGACAGGCGCGGTGGCGAAAAATGGATCGGCCCCCCGACCTCTCGCGTGCCGCCGACCAGCGGCACACGGAGTGTGCCGGATACAACCTTACGCCTGCAAGACGTGGAACTCCTCCAGCGCCACTTCCTTCAGCCGCTTCAGATCGAGCTTCCCGGTTCCCAAGACGGGAATGGCTTCGATGTGGCGGAAGCCGTCGGCCGCCGGCACCCAAATGGGCGGCAGCCCGCTCTGCGCCAGCCGGCGGCAGATGTCCTCCGGGGAAAGCGGCAAGCCGGTGTGCAGTACCACCAGCCGCTCGCCTTTTTTGGGGTCGGGAACGGCGGTCACGGCCAGCCGCAATTGCTCCTCGTCAGACGGCAGCAGGGCGAGAATTGCTTCCTCGATGCGGAGGTGCGGCACCATCTCGCCGCCGATCTTGGAAAACCGATTCACCCGGTCGGTGATGTGGATGAAGCCGTCGGCGTCGATGCGGGCCACGTCGCCGGTCACGTACCAGCCGTCGCGGAGCACCTGTGCGGTCAGATCGGGGCGATTCAGGTAGCCCTTCATCACGTTGGGACCGGTCACCAGCAACATGCCGGGCTGGTCGGTGCCCAGGTCGGCGCCGGTCTCCAGATCGACGACCTTGGCGCGAATGCCGGGCATCGGCCGTCCCACCGTCCCTTCCTTGCAGCCGGTGTAGAATTCGGTGCGGGCGCGGCCGGGTGGCACGTTGCAGGAGACCGCCGGCGACAACTCCGTGCAACCATACGCTTCGAGCGGCTGGATGCCGAATTTCTCCTTGCACTCCTGGGCCACTGCGGGTGGCAGTTTTTCAGCGCCGCACGCCAGGATCCGCAAGGTCTTGAAGTCGTCGGCTTCACTGCGCCGCAGGGAGAACCG
>CAYYBU010000276.1:0-5097 GCA_964469945.1 uncultured Planctomycetaceae bacterium | reverse complement strand
CCAAGGTCGCCTTTGCCCTGGTCGATACCATTTTCGCGCAACCAGTCATAGGCTTCGCGGTCTTCCATCCGTCGGCCGATCAATGTCTCGGCATACTGGAAAGCCAAGTAGGCTTTCCGCACGGCCGGTTCTAATTGCCGCAAAACAGCTTCCCGAGTAGTGCCCGAAGCGATAGCCGGTTGTTTCAGCGTCGCGCCGGCCCCGTGGATCCCTTCGCCTTGCTTCTCGTTGAGCCTGCGCAGCACTTCTCGGCAGCCGCTTTCCACTTCGCCCAGTGTCGCAATGGCGTTCTTGGCGGTGTAGAACCTGCTGGGTGTCAATTTTCTCAGGATGGAATGCCACTTCGCGTTCGTCAGTCGTTCGCACAACTCGTCATAAACCGCCCTGGTCTTCCGTTCGCGGGCGTCCGATATGAAGCCATCGGTTTTCAGAAGCGGAATCAATTCTCGCTGTTGTACCTCGCACCAGTCGGCAAGTTGCGACAATTGCAACACGCCATCGCGCCGGGAACTTACCATGATGTCGCCTTTCTGTTGAACGGGTAGGCCCGAGCCGGGCGGCGGCGTCAGGGCAACAACCGTCGCTATGCGAGCCAGACTAACGCGCAGGGGTTCCCATACGGCCGTGTAGCGGTCTTTTTCCAGCCCCATGAAAGCCGCGTCGAGCAACCGATGCAACTCCGTGGAGTCTTCCGAGGCCCTTTCGAGTTCGGCAGCCAGAGCCTTGCCGACTTCCACCAGCCGATTCATCGCGGCGAAGGTGTCGGCGTCGTTTTGCAGGTCCGGCAGGTCGCGGCCGTTGCGGAAAGCCCGGTCGAAATAGAACCGGGCGGCAGATTGAAATTGCGCGACGAGTTCGGAAAGGTAGCCCATGATTCGCCTTTCTGTTGAACGGGTCGGCCCGAGCCGGTCGGCGTGAAAGGCGAATAACTCACCGAAGCCGGCCCGAGCCTAAGAACGGTAGCGAGCCGTCCTGTCCCGAGTCCCATCTTACCAGTTCTGCCGCCGTTCTTGAAGTTTCGTTGCCAGTTTGCCCCCAATATCCTTTTGCCAAAATGCCCTCAAAACCGGTGAAAAAATATGCGTGTTTGCGGCCCGGTCTTCCATTTCCCTGTCTCTTGCCCCGAACCCTCCCCGCCTTGGGTCTAACCCTTGTGCCAAAACTTGGTCGTGTTGACGCACAGCGGATCAGCGGTTCGGTGGTGGGCTTGCGCTACAGCCTGACCGTACCCCTGGGGGCGCCGACGTGGATATCTACTCCGTGACGAAAAACGGGGAAGGCCACTGGCCCACCGATGCCACAAGCGCCGTGAGGGGCCTGCCCGGGATGCCGGAAATAAACTCCACACGTTTGTCCAGTCGGGCCGTGGGCCGTCGCCCATAGTGAAGTCGAGGAAGGACCTGCGACGGGGGGCGTTCATTTCAGGGAAGACAGTTGCTCTTTCTCTTGGCCTTGGGCGGGGTTTCCATGTACGAGTCAACGAAAGGACCCGCGACGGGGGGGCCTTGCCCAGCGGGCCGTGCGAAGGCTACCGCGGCATAGCCGAGACAGTACCCAGTACCCAAGATTTCCAAAAACCGCGACGGCCGCTAGTTATGCACAATCGCCACGGCTTGGGGGGCCTCCCACGGTGCCTTGCGGTTGCGCCCTTGCCAACAATGCGGGAAAGGTCAAACACCTTTGTTGCCCTCCTGTTGGCCAAGCATGGCGGCGAGCCGTTCGCGGTCGGCCGGCGAGAGGGTCAGCAGCGCGGCGGCCAGCTTGTCGAGCGGGTCGCCCCGGTCGATCCCTTCGCTTTCGTCGCCCTGGTGAGCATCGGGGGTGCCGGCGTTTACGTTTTCCGGTTCGCTGGTGCAAACCCTGGTGCAAACGTCCGAAGGGGTCGGCGTAACGTCTTGCGGCGTTGCGTCTTGCAACTCATGTCCGCTTGCCTGTCGATCCGAAGGTTGAGGGTTCGATCCCCTTCGTCCTCGCTGAAAAACAAGGCCGCAAGTCATCGTTTGATAATGACTTGCGGCTTTTGTTGTTCTTACTGGTGGAATCGACGCCGCCACGCAATGTCCGTGTGCCGGCAGCACGCTTTGAGGCCTTGATTCCGAAATTGAGGCCCCGGCAAAATCGCCCACGTCCAGTTGCTGCCAAAGATCGCCCACTGGCCGGGAGTCCACCGACTTCGGGCTGTCAGGGAGTCTCGAGCATCTGGCGTCGCACCGTGTCCAGATCCACGCCGAGAAGGTCGCGGGCCAGTTGGTCCAGCGTCGCCGGATCGGCCTGGATGTGGATCGTGCGATGGCAGTGCGCGAGACTCTCGCCCGGCCGCAGCGCCTTGGTCGGCGACAGCGATTCGACTTCGTAGAACGGCCCGAGGCCCTTCTTGCCGGGTGCCGGCGGCCCGTCGTTGTAGCTGTTGACCACGTCGCCCATGTAGGGCTTGGCCAACGGTTCGTTGGACCACATGTTGTTCATGTAGGGCTCGGCGGTCGGGTCGGCGGGCATGGTGAACTGGATCAGCGTGAGCACGCCTGCCTGGAAATCGATCGATCCCAGCAGGTTGCGAGCCCGCCGCTGCGGCACGCCGATCTTCGAGCGGCACTTGCCGTCGGCGCGGAACAGCGCCACGCCGGGCAGAATCTTCAAGCGATCCGGCGGGATGACGCCAAAGTAGTCCGACTTGACCACGGGCCCCAAGGCACTCTCCGGCCCGTCCTTGTAAGGCACCATGACGACGGTCTTCGGACCCGAGTTGAGCATGCCGAGGATCCAGATGGAAACGAGCCCTTTTTCGCGGGTCATGGGCTCGCCCCGGTTGGTCAACTGATTGCGCGTCTCGTAGGCGACCTTGCGGACGCCCTTCCGTGCGATCGTTCGCCTGGCCGACTCGCCCAGCAGTTGGCCCAACTCGGCGGTCTCCAATAGGCGCACGTCGCGGACGACATCCAGGTGGAACTGCGAGCCGGAGGCGTTTTGGAATCGCATCTCGGCGGTCATGCGGAGCGGCTCGTGCGGTCGCGACTGGACCTTCCAGGCGCCTTCGTTGAGGACCGGCGGTGTGAACCAGTTGTCCAGCGTCTGGGCTTGTCCCGGTTTGAACCAGAGACTGAACTGGCCACCCTCGGGCGAGAGCCACATGCGCTCTTCGGCCCCATAGTTGTTGAAGTGCGGATTGAGTTTGCCTTCCTCGATGAACTCGCGATTGACGAAGCCGAAACTCGCGCCGTTGCTGCCGCCGCAACTCGATGTCATCACGCGACCCTGCCACTGCGGACAGACGGCTACGCGGGCGCCGTCGCGATTGGTCAGTTCCACGACTTCGGTATGTTGGGCCAGAAACGCATGGACTTCGTTGTACGACATGGGGGTGCCTTTCGTTTTCGCCCCGCAGGCGGCGCCGACGCTCAGCAGAACCGCACAGCCGGGAAGCAGAATCTTGAGGGCCGATTGCAAAACCCGCGGACGACGCCGGCTGTCTTGGCCGGGGCTGCCCGTCACGTGAGTCGTAACATGGTCGCTTGGACGGTGGGACATGGGACGTACTCCTTGAGGAATCGAGGTTGTTTCCCAGCGTATCCGGGCCGTACTGTCGACCACGGACATGCGGTACAAGGTGTGACTCGGAAATGACTTGCGTTCAACGGATCGCAGGCGGTTACTCGCCGTTCCTTTCCGGCCTTGGTCTCAGTTTATCGTTATCATCTGGCACTTGCCAGTAGCCGGGGTTGTGTCGAGAACTGCAAAGTCGGGGTCTGGTCCATTTTTCGGCTCGAACGCCCGGTTTTTCAGGCAAAGCCTTGTCCGAAAACATGGACCTGACCCCTTCGCGTCACGCTTTGATTGGCATTGTGTACATCTTGACCGCTGTAAACTACACTCGTACTCATTGGACTGGTGCAACCATTTTGTCTGCAAGGACTGCACGCCGATGACGAACCAACCCAAGCCTGACCCGTTCAACCTGAGTTGTCCGCTCCCGCGCGACCAACACGCCACCGTGCAGCTTGCTCATGGCGGCGGCGGGCGGCTCATGCGCGGACTGATCGAGGAAATGTTCCTGCCGGCCTTTGCCGCGGCCGGCAAGTCGCCGGCGCCGCGCCGCCAGCCGCCGCACGACAGCGCCGTGGTCGAGATCGGCGGTGCCCGGCTGGCCTTCACGACCGATACCTTCGTGGTGCATCCGCTGTTCTTTCCCGGCGGCGACATCGGCAAGCTGGCCGTCTATGGAACGGTGAACGACCTGGCGATGGCCGGGGCCCGGCCACGCTATCTGAGCGCGGCGTTCGTGTTGGAAGAGGGCCTGCCCCTGGAAACGCTCCGCCGCGTGGTGGCGTCGATGTGCGCGGCCGCCGCCGAGGTGGGCGTCGAGATCGTCACTGGCGACACCAAGGTCGTCGACCGCGGTAAAGGGGACGGCATCTTCATCAATACGGCCGGCATCGGCCTGGTGCCGCCGGGGATCGACATCTCGCCGCGACGGGTGGCTGCCGGCGACGTGGTGCTCCTCAGCGGCGACCTGGGCCGGCATGGCATGGCCGTCATGTCGGTCCGCGAGGGGCTCGGCTTCGAGGCGGCCTTGCAGAGCGATTGTGCTTCGTTGGCGGGACTGGTGGAAGCCATGCTGCCCGCCGGCGACGCGCTGCACTGTCTGCGCGACCTGACTCGCGGCGGCCTGGCCGCGGCCCTGAACGAGATTGCCCTGGACGCCGGCCTGGGGATCGAGTTGGATGAAGCGGCCATTTCCGTCACCGAGCCGGTGGCCAGTGCCTGCGAGCTGTTGGGGCTCGATCCGTTCTATGTGGCCAACGAGGGGCGACTGGTCGCCCTGGTGCCGGCCGCGGCCGCCCCGGGCGTGTTGCAAATCATGCGCGGGCATCCGGCGGCGGCCGGTGCGACACTGATCGGCCATGTGACGGCCGAACATGCCGGCACGGTCGAGCTGCGCGGCCTGCTGGGCGGCAATCGCATCGTCGATCTACTTTCCGGCGAGCAAATGCCGCGAATCTGCTGAATACGGCTGGTATCCCCCCTCGACGATTGAAGGAGAAAGTCAATCGCCATTAAAGATGGGTAGTATGAGTAATATATTCCAGCCACAACAAGGCC
>CAYYBU010000275.1:0-5110 GCA_964469945.1 uncultured Planctomycetaceae bacterium | reverse complement strand
GAAGCTGACGGTCAAGCAACAGGCCGGCCGCTGCCTGGCGGTGTTGCTGCGCGAGGCGATCGCTTGGTGCTTGTTGCCTTACACGGCGCATTGCCACGGGGACGCCATCGTGCGGACCCTGTTCCGGCTGCACGTTTCCGGGCGAAAACTGCTGGAGTGGACGCTGGCCTGTGATGCCGAGTTGCGTTGCCAGGGAGGCTGCCGCCACCATTACAAAGTGATGTGGAGCGGCCCCGCGTGCGGCTTGGGCATGGCGGCCTGGTTGGCGATGGTGCGCCCGGCGGCGCTGTTACTGGTGGGGCCGTTGCTGTTGGGCTGGCTGGCCGCGCCGCTGCTGGCCTGGTGGATCTCGCGCCCGTGCCGCGGCGAGTTGATCCGCTGGAAGCAGAGCGAGTCGCGGCAACTGCGGCACTGGGCGCGGCGAACCTGGCACTACTTCGAGATCTTCGTCGACGCGCGCAATTCCTGGCTGCCGCCCGACAACGTCCATGAGCATCCGCGCCCGCTGGTGACCGCGCGCACCAGTCCCACCAATATCGGCATGGCGCTGCTGGCGGACCTGGCGGCCTGCGACCTGGGGTACCTGCCCGCCGCGGCGTTCGTGCAGCGCATCGCGCGCACGCTCGGCGCCATGCAGCGACTGGAACGCCATCGCGGACACTTCTTCAATTGGTACGATACGGCCACCCTCAAGGCCATCGAGCCGCGGTACATATCGAGCGTGGATAGCGGCAACCTCTGGGGATCGCTCCAGGTCCTCGGCGGCGGGCTGGCGGAGCTCCGCGACCGGCCCTTGGTCGGCCCCCGCCTGATCGAGGGTCTCCAGGATACGATCGAGGTGATCGCCGCGCTGTGGGCTTCCGCGGACCACGGCACTGACATAGCCAGCGGCACTCGACGGTTCGACGATCTGCTTCAGTCGCTGCGCGAGGCGTGTGACGCTCCGTCGCGGAGTGGCACCGGCGCAGCCAGCGGCACTTCGGCGCGGCACGCGGCCGCGATGCTCGCACCGATCGTGGCACTGGCCGCGGATCTCGTGGCGTGCAGTCCGGCCGAGACGCCGATCTTGCGGCAGTGGGCTCGCTGCTTGTTGGATCAAGGTACGGCGGCGCAGCAAGAGTTGT
Organism: uncultured Planctomycetaceae bacterium; assembly: GCA_964469945.1. GTDB lineage: Bacteria > Planctomycetota > Planctomycetia > Pirellulales > Thermoguttaceae > CAYYBU01. The sequence goes on along the minus strand of CAYYBU010000275.1, from coordinate 3,986 downwards.
TGCAGTTGGCATTTTGGACGCGAGTCATACCGTTGGCCGACCCTTGCCCAGCGGCCCTTGCCGCGGGTGAGCGCGAGGCGCTGGAAGCATTGCAGGCTGGCATGGACCGGCTGGATACCGAAGGCTGCTCGCTGCGGCAGTTGCCGGAGGCCGCGGGACAAGTGGCCGCACGCGCCGCCTGGCTGCTCGATGCCGCCGCGGAAAACGGCCGCGCGGGCGACGAGTTGCGATGTTGGCTGGCCGCGATTCGCGATGCCGCGGAGGAGGCCGCCGCCGCCGCCCGCGACCAGTTGCAACAACTCTCCGCGGCCAGCAACGTCTGCCGGCAGTTTTCGGCGATGGACTTTCGCTTCCTCTTCCATGCCGGCAAGAAGCAGCTTGCCGTGGGCTACAACGCCCGCCAGCAGCGACTGGACAACAGCTTTTATGACCTGCTGGCCTCCGAATCGCGACTGACCAGTTTCCTCGCCGTCAGCCACGGCCAGCTTCCCGCCGAGCACTGGTTCGCCCTGGGGCGGCTGATCACTCTCAGCGGGGGCGCGCCGGTGCTGCTGAGCTGGTCCGGGTCGATGTTCGAGTACCTGATGCCGATGCTCATCATGCCCTCGTATCGCGGCACGCTGTTGGACGCCAGTTGCCGTGCGGCCGTGCGGCGGCAGATCCGCTATGGGCGGCGACGCGGCGTTCCCTGGGGCATTTCGGAGAGCGTTTATCACCAGCTTGACGCGGAGAGGGTCTATCAGTACCAGGCCTTCGGCGTGCCGGGGCTCGGCTTGCAGCGCGGCCTGGGCCGTCATCTGGTGGTGGCGCCGTACGCGTCCGCCCTGGCGCTGTTGGTGGCGCCGCGACAGGCGTGCCGCAATCTGGCGCGATTGGAGCGGCTCGGTATGCTGAGCCCGTACGGTTTCTACGACGCCATCGACTATACGCCCCAGCGCCGCTTGCCGGGCGGAGCGGCAGCGCCGTGCCGGACCGTGATGGCCCATCATAGCGGCATGACGCTATTGGCGTTGGCCGGCACGCTGCTGGGCCGCCGCATGCCGCAGCGCTTTCTCAGCGACCCCGCCTCGCAGGCGCACGACCTGCTGCTCCAGGAACGCGTTCCGCAGGCCATGCGGCCGGCCGACCCGGCCATGCTGGAAAGCGAGGCGATTTGAGATTTCAGATCTGGATTTCAGATTGTGAGCCTGCAGGGTGGGACGAGCGGAGCGAAGGCCCACCGGAGTGCGGATGAACTGGGCTCTCGCGCAAGGGCGCAATGGAGGAAGCGAACGCGAATCAGGTCCCCCTCTCCCACCGGGAGAGGGCAGGGGTGAGGGGAGTTTGCATCGGTTGCCCTATTTGTCTAAACGCACTTACCCGTGAACAAGCTGACTTACGGCCACCCCTGATGTCTCGGCACTTCTCCAAGGTGGGCCAACGCAAGAACCATGATTATCGTGGAGGCCAGACAGGAAAGGCCAAAGCATCCGAGCAATGGTGCAAGGAACTTGGCGTTAGTACGAAAGGCGATTGTGGCACCCGCGAAGACGCTTCCAATACCCAAGATGATGAGCAGGAGAAATGCCGATATGTCGCCGCTCCGGGCCAAGGGTGGCCTCCGGTGTAGCCTGCTCTCTCCGAGATTCCCCTCACCCCGCCCTCTCCCGGAGGGAGAGGGGGACTTGACTCGTGCCCGTGTCCGGATAGCGTCCGAGATTTCACACCGCCCTCACCCCCTGCCCCTCTCCTGGCCCGTCGCGAGCGACAGGCGGGCGAGGGGAGCTACGGCGCCGGCGCCGGCTCCGTCCCGGAAAGCCGCGCGATCGACTCGCGCGGACGAAAGACATGGTCCAAGGCCACATGCACCTCGGGCAGGGCGGCAAAAGTCTTGCTCTCACGCGACTCGCCATCGAGCCACTCCAACATCGCCATCGTTGCCATGCTGGTGTTCCAGAAATCGTGCCGGGCGGTGATCGCATAGGGTTCCGGCGTGCCGGTGGCCCACTTGGCCGAATCGACCAGGCCGAGGGAGTCGTGCAGTTGATGTTCCAGCAGGAACCGCAGCGTGTCCTCCGCGCCATCGACGCCCGCCAACAAGGCAAAGGCCGCGCTCCAGGGCATGAACAGATCGCGCTGCCCGAAGCTCTCGTAGAGGCTGAACTGGCGGTAATTGGTGAGTGTGCCGTCGTCGCCGGCGTCGGGCTGCACGAGGTGGGGACGCCCCAACGCGACCAGCTTCGCCATCACGCTCTTCTCGTAGCAGACGAAGTTCTGCCAGGGATTCACCGCCAGGCGGTTGTCGGGATAGTTGTCCACGCCGCGGCGGCGGACGTCGACGAATAAGTTCAGAAGAGCTTGCGCGTAGGGGGCGCGGAAGTCCGACACGGAATGCACCACCGGATCGCCTTGCTGGCCGCAGAGGCGCACCCGGGCGCGGTTCACGTTGGTGTTCCAGTAGGTCTCGATGGGAACGTGGTGGCTCTTGGACAGGTGGGCTGCCAGCGAAATCAGGTTGCCCTCGTTCGTATAGCCGTCGTAAATGAAGTGGACGAAGCCTTCGGGAGCGGAACGCGTGGGATAGCGATAGGCCATGCGCCAGCCCGTCGGGCAGGCGAAGGCGGCGAAATCGAAGCGCTCTTGCACGCGATCGATCGCCTGCCGCAGCGCGGGCGCGGTCGACGGCAAGGACTTGTATTGATGCAGCGCCAGGGCCAGAAAGGCCGCGTCGACGGACGACTCCTCGGGCAGCAGCGAAGGCTTCAGGGTGACCCAATCGACGTTGCGCGGCGGCAGGTGGCGGGCACGGTCGAATAGTTGACCGGTCGTTCGCAGGAGCAGATCGACATAACGGTCCGCCGCGGCGCGCTGGATCCAATGATGGCGCGTGGCCGCCGGCAGCATCCAAAGCACGGCCGCCGTAGTGTTCAGGCCGGCGTCGGTGGACTGGTAGGAGTTGTTGGGGATCATGCCGTGCGTGCGGCTGCGCGCCGCCCAGAGCGCGTCCCACTGCCGGTGTGCCAAACGCTCGACGAGCACCGCCAGCGGGCTGGAACTGACGGGGACCGGCCCGCCCGGCTCGACCAGAACGATGTCCTCCAAGTAGATCTGGCCCGCGGTGATGCGCGCTTGCGGCTGAAAAATGAAATCCAGCGAGAGGATGCGGCTCAAATCGGGCTCGCCCTGGCACGTCCAGCCGGCCTGGCCCAGGTCCAAGGAAACGTCGATGCGGGTCCAATCCGTCGTGGCGGGCAGATCGAACCGATAGACGGCCGAGTGCGCGCCGCTGTCGCGATAGTCTTTCAATTGCAGCGAGCCGCACAATCGCACCTTGGTGGCGTTCCGCATGGACAACTCAAGACGCTGGTAGCGGCCCAAATCGCGGGTCTGGTAGTAGGGGGCCGAGGGGCCGAAGCCCGCGGCCAGACATTGCAGAAAGCGCGACTCGGCGGCGGGCACGTTGGCCAACTCGATACAGACGGCGCGGCGCTTGGCGGGCGCGTCCTGCCATTGCAGGCGGATGCCCTGGGTGTTGCCGACGCCGACGGCGCCGCCCCAGGTGGTGAGCAATTCACCGCGCCGGCCGTCCAACAAGGGAGTCTTGGCCAAATCCGTGGAGTCCTCCACGGCGGCCGCGACGAGTCGCGACCATGTCAGGACTAAAAAAAAGGCTAGCATCAGGAGTCGCGAAGACGGCGATGAATGAGAGTCATGGCGCATAGCATTGATGAGCGGCATAGATGTACCCCTATATTCGTCTCGTCCATGAGAACCGCTTCAGTGCGTCACCGTACGCACACGTAGAGTAAACTACGCGCGGCCCATCAAGGTGTACCTTACCTCTCCTCTACTGTAAGGGATTTGACCACAAAACGCCAATACGGATTCCAAGGAGGGGTGCGTTAAAAGACAACTGTTTTCGCGGCGATTTCCCGCCACCGGCCCAGATTAATTATGGTTCATCCGACTGAAGCGTACCCGAGGACGCTTCGCGACGAAAGACGCGG
>CAYYBU010000274.1:0-5114 GCA_964469945.1 uncultured Planctomycetaceae bacterium | reverse complement strand
AACGGAACGCCACGGAGGGCGTTCCCTACACGGTTCGGTTGCGAGCCTCCCGGAATCACGAAACTCTATTTAGGTGCGGATGTCACTGCTGGCTCGTCCAACAGCGTCGGACCACCACGGTGCGCAACACTGCTGGACGAGCCAGCAGTGGCACCCCCTCGTATCGTCTCCATTCCGAATCACTGTGCTGGTGACTGCCGCCGCGATGCGTGTCCATCGTGCGGAAAGCCGGCCGGGGGGGGTCGCGGGCATTTCTCCAACTCTTCTTGCGGTTTGGCTTCCGGATGCCGATCCAGGCCATAAACCGTGTGCCGGATGGGCCTTGATCGGTTGGCCCTCGCGTCGATTGGCCCACCGGCACGGCTGCCGTGCCACCTGAATGGTATGCATTAACACCAGTCTGAGTGACTATTTTGGTGGATTGTGTTGGCACTGCCCGGTTTTTCTGCGTACCATGTGGAGAGCAGGCAAACGACGCTAAAGCAGCCCCGATTCGGTTGAAACCATGACGCCAAGAGAACTTCGCCGATTGTTCAAGCAAGCCCGCCGAGACTTCTTCCCGCGCTGGGATCGCCAGCGGCTGTGGAAGCTCCGCTGCGTCACGGATTACAACGGGGCCTTGGGCGAGGCCAACTGGGAAGACCGCACGATCACGATCGTGACGGACCAGACGCCCATGGACACCTACTTGGTGCTGATTCACGAACTCTGCCACGCCGCCACGCATAGTCACCACGGCAAGCGGTGGCAGGAGCGATTGGCCATGGCGGCGCGGCACGCCCGGCAACGCGGCATGTTGACCTTGGCAAGGCACCTCCGCGAGGAGATTGTCGCCTATCGCGGCCCGGCGCGGGACTGCTATGCGTCGGCCATTTACCGGCGAATCAGCAAAGCCATGCGGGAATCTCCAGAAGCGAAGTTTCCCGAGGTCGTGGATTCCCTACGACGCGACTACGGCATGAGCCGCCGCGACTTTGTCGGACGCTACCGGCGTGCGCGGGCCGTCTTCGATCAGGCCCGCTCCAGTGTTTTGCAGTACAGTGCGGCCGTTGCCTATCGGAAGGGGCATCGCGCGGCGCGAACGCGGCGCGGTCAGTCGTCGTGATGCAGCGCGAATCGCTCAGGGCTTTCGGCGATGGTCGCATTTTGCGACCACTCCGGGGTCGCATCATGCGGCCACCAGCGAATATCGACAGGCATGGCTGCAATATTGTTCTTGCCGTAAGTTGCAATTTGCGTGTTGGTTAGCTCATTTTTCACATGCCGTGCGGCTTTCGATCTGACGACCCCCTTCTCGCTACAGGCCGGTACGTACTGGCTGACATTGTCGGCCAACCCCGGCGCATGGAACGCGACCTTCTTGGCGGCATCGGCTGCGCCCACGAACGACCAGCAGGCCATCTTCACGGGTGCCGCATCGCCTGGCGGCTATGCCTACTACGCGCCAGTGTCCTTTCAGATAGACGGCGAACCGCAAGCGGTTCCCGAACCCTCCACCTTCGCCCTTCTCGGCGTTGCCGCCCTTGGGCTGATCGCCTGTGCCTGGCGGCGACGCGGGACGAAGGCTTGACGCCTGCCGACTCCCGGTCATAGCCGCTCAACCCGCTCCAGCGATTTGCGCTCAGTTCATTCATGGAGTGGTCACCATGCCAACGGAACATTGCCAAAAGTCGCGAGTCCAGGCCGTCTGCTGCATCCGATCGATCGCCGTAGCCGTCGCTATCGTGGTCCTGGCCGGCGAGGTTGCTGCGACGGCCAAGGCCGGCAACGCCCCCAGCAGCGTGAAATCCTTGTGGGCCGCTTTCGATCCTCGCCAGGAGCCGCTGGATGCGAAGGTTGTGCGAGAATGGGAAAAAGACGGCAAGCTCTTGGGGAGCAAGACGTGGAAGGGACCGCAGCCGACGTTGCGGAACCTGCGCTGGGTTGAGAGCCATGAGCACAATAGGTAGAATGTGAACTCATGGACATGAAACGCTTCCCTACCGATTGACATGAAAGGCGAATGTTCGATGACGACCCCTCGCAGCGCGTTCCTCTTGACCACCTTGCTTCTGGTTCCAAGTTGGGCTGCGGCTCAGGTGGCCGTTCGCGATCATTCCTTTACGCCTCTGTTCGACGGCAAAACCTTTACCGGCTGGGAGGGGAACCAGAGCGTGTTCCGCATCGCGGACAAGGCCATCGTGGGAGGCAGCCTCAAGGCGAATCTACCACGCAACGAATACCTTTGTACGTTGAAACGCTACCGCAATTTCGAGGTGAGGTTGAAATTCAAGCTCCTGGGCGCGTTCGTCAACGGCGGCGTGCAGTTTCGCAGTGATCGCGTGCCGAACAGCAACGAGATGATTGGCTACCAAGCGGATATGGGTCACATCGACTGCTGGGGGTGCCTGTACGACGAACGGCGACACAAACCGCTGATGGGGCCGACGAAGGAGGAACAACAAAAGCTCATCCACGTCAACGACTGGAACGACTACGTTATTCTGGCCGAGGGGCGGCATGTCCGACTCTGGCTCAATGGGCAGAAGACCGTGGACTACACGGAACCCGACGCCTCGATTCCCCAGGAGGGCGTCTTCGGACTGCAAATCCACCAGGGCACTCCGAGCGAAGCATGGTACAAAGATATCATGATTCGAGAATTGCCCGGGAAGTGACCTTTCCGGAACCCAAGGACAAATCGGCCGTCCGAACATCCCGGCCTATGAGAAACATCGGTTTCCCTGGACCGCACCGTGACGAGCCTACTTCGCCTTACCCCGGTTCTTCCATGGCTGAATTCTTGGGCTTGAAAGCCGGCCGCGCACGGCGGTAGGATGCTCACCCGCAGTGATCTCCGTCCCACGCTACAGCACGGCCGGAGGCGGCCGTCCCATGACCCCTCGCCCCAGCGGTGAGGGACGTTGATGTTGGACGCCGCTCAGTTCATTGACAATTTACCGTCAACAGGGGCCGCGGAGGCGGTTTTCCCGCTACTGCTCGGCCGAAAAATAACTTCCCGATTTGCCCCGTACTCATCACGCTCCGCCGTGAGGTATTACATCACGGCGGAGCGTGATGAGTACGGAAGTTGTTAATCCGCGCCCGAGCGCGTTCCGCAGGCAAGGAAACGAGCTGGCGGCGGGCCCCCGGACACGGAAAAATCGCCCTTTGTTGAGCAACACGACAGGCCTTACTTTCCCGGAAAAAGAAGCCTAACCGCTGTCTCGGCAACCATTTGCGTTGCGCGGACTTGTTGGTTGATGCCAGAGCAACCGGCTCGCCGCCAACAGCTTCTTCGAGCGCGGGGCGATGCGCAGATTCACTACAGGCTTGAGGCCGTACCCAAATCATGCCGCCCTCACCCCCTGCCCCTCTCCTGCCGACCGCTGCGGTCGGAGGGCGAGGGGAGATGAAAGCACGGCTCAATAGCGTCCGCGGGAGATGTGGGCCTCGCGTTCGCCCGGCTGCGGCACGCGCGAACCGTCGCCGAGGCGGCCTCGGCTCTCCAGCACCACCAGCAGGTCGGCCCGCGGCGGTGCGCCGATCGCCAGCGGCAGACCGACCGTCATAGTGGCGCCATCCACCGGCACCGGCGGCGGCGCCATTCCCATGCCGATCAGCAGCACCTGGTCCGCCGGCCAGCGGAAACGCTCGTGGAAACGGAAATGCGTCATCTGCGGCACTTCGATCTTGGTCCGTTGCCCGGGCATGAGAGTGGTGGGCACGTCCAGGGCCACCGGCACCAGCCGTTCCACTTGGTCGATGTTGCACTTGATGGCGGCGTCGATCAAGCGGCGGTCCAGGGTCAACAGCGGACTGAATTCCAGCGAGAAGCCTTCGTCGATCTGGCCCGTCTGTGCCTCGAAACCGGGGTAGCACTCCGGCCGCAAGATCAGGTCGCGGACGTAGCAGCGCGGACGCATCCGCGACACCACGGTGGTTTGCCCGTTGTCGACCAGCAGGTGCGGCGAGCTGTGTTCGCGGAAATCGCTGCGGCGCTGCAGTTCGGCCAGCAGCACGGCGGCATCTTCGCGCTGCAAGAGCCAGGCGCTGATGCCCGGCGTTTGCACGGGCACGGGGTGCAGCACTCGCATTGCCCGGACGCGCCAGTTCGGATTGTCCAACGTGATGACCCGCAGGCTGAAGCTTTGCATTTCTGCGTCGCTGGTGACGAAGCGATCGACGATCTCAGCCACCACGTCTTGCATTTCCGGCGTATGATAGACCCGCAGGGTCCGCGGTGTGGCGCTGAGGATGCCCAGCGGCTCGGTGTGCCACACCTCGTAGCCGGTTTCCCGCAGGATCCAGTCCACGATGGCCTGTTCCGGGCGTTTGGTCGTGGTCACCCGCGCCGTATAGGGACTGATGTCGTATTCCCGCCAAACCTGGCCGTGATGGTTGGGCAGGCTGCCCATGCCGTTGGTCACCCGGGCGATGGGATGACGATGCCGAGGCCCGGAGTCGTTTGCTGGCGGGGGCGGTGCGTCGGGCACGGTGGGTGCGCGGCCCAGGTCGCCCGGGTCCGTGGCCGGCGCCGTGGACGATGCCGGCACGGTGGCCTCGCCGGCGCGGCGCCAGGCGGAAACCGCCGCCTCGCCGCTGATGGGCGTTGCCTGAGCCCAGCTCAGGGCCGCCGTGAGCGCCACGATCGCAACTGCCAGGGCAAACCTTGCCAACATGCTTCCGCCTCCTTGCCGAATGCATCTGTAACGTATCCGGCACACTCCGTGTGCCGCTTCGCCCGGTGGCACACGGAGTGTGCCGGATACATGGGAACGCCATGGAGGGCGTCTTGGGTCGCGCCGCCCTCACCCCCTGCCCCTCTCCTGCCTGTCGCTCGCGACAGGCGGGCGAGCGGAGTTGAGTGCCGGGAGTATAGGATTCCCCGCCACCCGGAGCAAGAGCGATCAGCCGTCGTTGCGCAACGCGCCGGCAATCAGCGAGCCGTTGTGCCCGCCGAAACCGAAGCTGTTGGACATGGCGGTGCTGATCTTGCGCGGCCGGGCCTGGTTGGGCGTATAGTCCAGGTCGCAGAGCGGATCGGGCGTCTGGTAGTTGATCGTGGGCGGGATCACGCTGTCGCGAATGGCCAGGATGGCGAAGATCAACTCCACCCCACCGCTGGCGCCCAA
>CAYYBU010000273.1:0-5131 GCA_964469945.1 uncultured Planctomycetaceae bacterium | reverse complement strand
CGTCGGGGGCGGGCTCACGATCGAGCTCGTGACCCGACTGCCGGGCATGCTCGCGCCGCCGCCGCGCAACGCCATTCCCAACACCAAGGCGATAAGGAAACTGGCGGCCATGGCCAGCAACGTGGTCATCTTCCGGTTCCAGAAGGACCGGTCCGCAGGCTGCGGGCTCGATGCCGCCGCGGTTGCCGGCCGCAGCAGGACGCCGAATTCTTGTTTCCACATCTGCGCCTCCAAAAAGGCCAATGCGCAGCGCCGCCAACTGCCCGGCTCGCGATCCAACTGGCTCAACAGCGTGCGGCGATCCTCTTCGCTGAGTTCTCCATCAACCAACAAGTCGAATCGCTGATCTTCGCCGCCGACAGGGCTCGTGTTGTCGATTGGGTTCATGTTTCCGCCTCCACGGCTTCCACCGTGGCCAGTTCCCCGCGAAGCCGCCCGCGAGCACGGTGCAACCGGGCCTCGACGGCACTTTCGCTAATGCCCAAGTGGGCGGCCAATTGCCGATAACTCCACTCTTCCGTGTACTTCAGCAGCAGCAGTTCCACATCGCGTTTGGCCAGTCGCCCCAGCGCCAGCCGAACCTGCTGCCGCCGCTCCTTCGCCAACAGCCACTCCAAGGGGTCGCCCTGACGATCACCCTCCGTGGGCGGCACGCGCTGCACATAGCGATCGATCAGTTTGCGGCCGCGTCCCATCTTGCGACGGTACAGCAACGAATGCGTCACTGCCAATCGGTACAGCCAGGGCGCCGCCTTTTCCGCATCCGCCAACGGCGCCTGCTGTCGCAGGGCCGCCAACGACACCTCTTGCATCACCTCGTCCACCGCCTGAAACTCACCGACGCGGGCGTACACCACCGTGCGCAACCAGCGGTCGTGCTTGCTCAGCATGGCCGGCCAGTCAACCCGTGGCCCCTCGACGCCGAGCGGTGGTGGGCGAGAATGCGACTGCGTCATGGCTATCAATATGGTTTCCGCAACGGGACAAACCTTGCATTAAAAGCGCAAGTCATTATGCTTATGGGTGTTGCGATTGCCGTCCGTAATGTATTAGGCACGCGCCGCGTGCCGTATTGGGCGGACAATACATTGGATCACCCAATGCAGTATTCTACGAACGAACCGTTGCGATGGATCGATGACGAACTCGCCGTTTTAGAACAACGGGGCCTCGCTCGCCGCTTGGCCGTCCGCAGCAGCCCCCAGGCCGTCCGTTTCACCATGAATGGCCGCGAGTTGATCAATTTCGGCTCGAACGACTATCTAAGCCTGGCGGCCGATCCGCGGTTGACAAACGCCGTTGCCAGGGCCATCGCCCAGGAGGGTTGGGGGAGCGGGGCCAGCCCCCTCGTTACTGGATACGCGTCCCTGCATGTCCAACTCGAGCAGCGGCTGGCGGAAATGGAAGGCACGGAGGCCGCGCTGCTGTTCCCCTCCGGGTTCGCGGCCAATATGGGTACGATCGCCGCGTTGGCCGGGCCGGGCGACGCGGTCTTTACCGACCGCAAGAACCACGCCAGCCTGCTGGACGGCTGCCGGCTCTCGCGCGCCGATGTCCGCGTCTATCCGCATGGCGATTGGCAGCGTCTGGATGAATTGCTCGTCCGTTGCGGTCGCTCGAAATCGTATCGCCGCCGGCTGATCGTCACCGATAGCCTGTTCAGCATGGACGGCGATCTGGCGCCGCTGGCGGAACTGGCCGACCTGGCCGCCCGGCACGGCGCCATGCTCATGATCGACGAGGCCCATGCCACCGGCGTCTTCGGTCCCGCGGGCTGCGGCGTTGCCGAGCAACTGGGCGTGGCCGGGCGGATCGACGTCCGCGTCGGCACGCTCAGCAAGGCGTTGGGCAGCGTGGGCGGTTTCGTGGCCGGCAGCCGCGCGCTGATCGAGTGGCTCGTCAACCGTGCCCGGTCATATATTTTTTCCACGGCCGCTCCCGCGGCGACGGCCGCCGCGGCCCTGGCGGCGCTGGACATCGTGGCCGCGGAGCCGGCGCGTCGCCAGTTGCTCTTGGCCCAGGCCGAAACGCTGCGTCAAGCGTTGACTGCTCAGGGATGGAACGTGGGCCGTTCGGCGAGCCAGATCATTCCCATCATCGTGGGCGAGCCGCTGCGTGCGTTGGAGCTTTCGGCTCAGCTTCGACAGCGCGGTCTGTTGGCGCCGGCCATTCGTCCGCCCACCGTGCCCGAGGGCGAGGCCTGTCTGCGTATCAGTTTGACCAGCGGCCACACGCCGGCGATGCTCGACGCCCTGTTGTCGGCGCTGGGGGAATTACGATAGGTCGAGTTGCACGGCTCCCGAAGGAATCGCTGTAGGGAACGCCCTCCGTGGCGTTCCGTTTTACCGGTAACGCTCGGAACGCCACGGAGGGCGTTCCCTACACGGTTTGCTTGCGAACCTCCTCGAATCGCGAAACTCCATTCGGCTGGTCGGAAATCATTTCCCTTTGCGCTTACGGGGCTTGGCTGAGGCCGCAGACTTCTCCGACGCCGGCAGGCTTGCTGGGCTCGGCTGCTCCTGCTGTTGCCGGGCCAGCCGCTCGCGGGCCAGTCGGATAGCGTCATGCAATTTCGCCTCCAAGACTTTCTGTGACGGAAGCTCCGTCAGATATTGGGCCGCCCGAATGCCGCTTTGCTCAAGCCGCAGCAGGCGGACGTGCCCTTCTGTCTTGCCGGCACAAAGGACCAGCCCCAGCGGCGGTTCTTCGCCAGGCTGGATCTCGTTTTCTTCCAGCCACCGCAGATAGAGTTCCATTTGCCCCTTGTCGGCCGCCTGGAACTTGCCTATCTTCAGATCGATGGCCACCAACCGCCGCAGCTTGCGGTGATAAAACAAGAGGTCCAGGTAATAGTCTTCGTCATCGACGGTGATCCGCTTCTGCCGGGCGACAAAGGCGAAGTCGGTGCCGAGTTCCAAGATGAAGGCCTCCAGTTCCCGCAGGATGGCCTGCTCCACGTCCTTTTCGCTGTAGCTGCCGGTCAGCCCCAGAAAGTCAAGGAAGTAGGGATCGCGAAAGACCAAGTCGGGGGTCAGGCGGTCTTCGTCCCGCAGGGCGTCGAGGTCCGCACGGATCAATTCCTCGGGCTTCTTGCTGACCGCCGTGCGCTCGAAAAGCATCCGGTCGATTTTCTGCCGGAGCGTGCGGACGCTCCACCGCTCGATGCGGCACATTTCGGCGTAGAAATCGCGTTTCAGGGGGTGGTCCAGGGAAAGGATTTCAATGAAATGGCTTCATCCCAATTGTGTCGACAGCGCCGACACAATTTGCTCGTCGGGGAAGAACTCGGCAAACTGCGTCATTCGGAACAGGCTTCGCCGCCCAAATCCGCGTCCGTACTCCATCGTCAATCGTCTACTCAGTGCGTCGACAATCTGCTCTCCATACCCCGCCCGCTGCTCGTGCAAAATGTCCTGGCGAATACGGGTGCCGATGTGCCAGTACAGCGCGACCATGGCGGAGTTCACCGTCCGCGCCACCTGCTGGCGTGCCTGTTCGATCAGGTCGCGAATATCACCCAGCAGCCGGTCTGCCGTCTGCGGCCGTGCCGGAGGCGGCTGCCGCGGTGCAAGATCGCGGCCGGGGCGTTTGCGAGGCTGTTTTGCTGCCATGTTTTATCCGTGGCTGAGTCCCCGGCCGCTCACACGCTGACGAACTTCTCGATGCGATCCATAGCGGCTTCCAGGTTCGCCATGCTGGTGGCGAACGACAGCCGGGCGTAGCCCTCGGCGCCGAAGGCCGAACCCATCACCGTGGCCACGCTCTGTTGGGCCAACAACTCCAGGCACCACTGCGTGGAATTGTCGATCTGCTTCCCCTGATACGCGCGGCCGAGGTGCTCCTTGATGTTCACGAAGGCATAAAAGGCGCCGGCGATCTCGGCACAACTGAGGCCCGGAATCTGCGCGACCCGCTGCCGCACGAACTCGCGCCGCTTGGCAAACTCGGTCAGCATCTGCGCCACGCAATCCTGCGGCCCGTTCAGGGCGGCCACCGCGGCGTACTGGCTGATGCTGCACGGGTTGGAGGTCTCCTGGCTCTGCAAATCGGCCATGGCCTTGGAGACGTTGGCCGGCGCCATGGTCCAGCCGATTCGCCAACCGGTCATGGCGTAGGTCTTGCTGACGCCGTTGACCAGGATGGTCCGCTCCTGCAAGCCGGGCCGCACCGTGGCGAAACTGGCGAAGCGATGCCCACCGTAGATCAGCCGCTCGTAAATCTCGTCGGCCACGACCAGCAGATCTTTCTCCAACACCACGTCGGCCAACTGGCCCAACTCCTCGGGGGCGTACATGCTGCCGGTCGGATTTGATGGGCTACACAACAACAACAGCCTGGTCTTGGACGTAATGGCGCGACGGAGTTGCTCCGGAGTGAGTTTGAAATTGTTCTCCTGCGCGGTCTCCACGACCACCGGCACGGCACCGGTCAACTTCACCAGTTCCGCGTAGCTGACCCAGTACGGGGCCGGAATGACCACTTCGTCGCCGGGGTTCAGCAGCACGGTGAAGGCGTTGTGCAGGGCATGTTTGGCGCCGTTGGCGACCACGACCTGCGAGGGGGCATACTCCAACCCATGCCGCGACTTGTATTGCTCGACCACGGCTTTTTTCAACTCGGGGATGCCGCTGGCAATGGTGTATTTGGTGTGACCGGCGCGCATGGCCTCTTCCGCCGCCCGGCAGATATGGGCCGGGGTAACGAAATCGGGCTCGCCCACGCTGAGGTCGTAAATGGTGCGGCCGGAGGCCTTCAGTTCCTTCGCCTTGGCCGCCATCGCCAGCGTGGCCGACGGCTCCAGGGCCTGAATGATGCGGGAAATGGTGATCGACATGCAATAACTCCGTAGCCTGCCAACGAGGAAAATGGGGATATCCGGGGCGGTTGACGCACCGGCGCGCACATCGGACAATCATAGTAACTTCAACAGTCGTTTCCAAGTAGCCCTCCCGCGACGGCATCACAGCATGACAAAGGCTCGCATCGGTATTTGGCTCATCGGGGCAAAAGGGGGCGTGGCGACCACCACGACCGTCGGCCTGATCGCCCTGCAAAACAGGTGGATCGGCAGCACCGGCCTGGTTACGGAACTGCCCCTGTTCGCACACCTCGACCTGGCCCCGTGGGATCG
>CAYYBU010000272.1:0-5134 GCA_964469945.1 uncultured Planctomycetaceae bacterium | reverse complement strand
GTTTGATTCTAACCCGAACGAACGAGACTTTCCATTTCCAACTGGTTCAAAACACTTCCCGCCCCCAAGCTTCTCGAAGACCTCCAACTTCCTGGCAAGAAATGGGACGTAAAACGCAAAAATCTGGCGTGCAGTGTTCGTCTTGTCCGACTCCGCCCTCTTGATCGGAGTTTCCAATTGTTCCGGCGTATACGTCTGCTCAAGCAACGGGTAGAGAATCTCTAGGAGTGAGAACGGCTCGTCGCCGAGGCCGCTGACCATCTCCACTATCCGCGGAAGAAGTTCATATCGGGCCGCATGGTATATGTAGGATCGTGTCGGCTTAAATTCGATGGCCATGTTTCGTTTCAACTCCGGTTTCTTGACTAGGAGCATTGCCAGCAATTCTATTGAGGTTGCCAACACACCCCTCGGCCGATCGTACACGAGAGACCAGCAAATCGCGATTGCCTAGAAACTCCTCCCCGCCCCATCAGTCGGATAAGCCGTCACGGTGCAAGTTTATTCTTGACTGTCCAAAAATATCTCGCGGGAGCCTTGCGTGCGCGTTTGCCCCGCCTGGTGTTCGGTGTTCGCCTGCGCGTTGGCGGGCAAAATGGCTTGCTCGGCGCGGACCGTTTGCAAGCTTGTACCCGATGAATGCGATTCCAAATGCGAAGCTGAAAGCCGCAAACGTGAAGTTACGGCCTGCGAACGTGAAATTGAAACCCACAAACGCCGGGTTCAAACTTGCAGACTCACCCCTTCAAGCCTGAGTGAGTCCAAGCCTGGAAATAGCTTTCAGTCCGCATCGGCATCGGGAACGACGCCGGTCTCGACGGCCACTCGCAGGGCTTCCGGGCTGGCCGCCCACGCCGCCTGGTACGTGGCCTCGAGGGGAGTCATCACATGCACATCCCCCGCGAGAAACAGGGCCATGTCCGGCAACTCGTCCCCTATGGCGAGTGGCTCGATGTAGGCGACGCGCTCTCCGCCGGTCTGATACGACACCACGATCCGGTCTTTCCCCGGGGGAAACGAGAAATCCTCTTCTTCGATCTCGTCCCAGATCGCCTTGTGGATGCCAAAGGGATCGCGCGGCGTTGGGGGAAAGAGATCCACGATCAGCACATGAATGCCCGCGCGGAGGAAGTCAATCGTCTTCTCGACGAAATCCCGCAGGGCGGCCCGGCTGTCCTTGTTGCCGGGCGAAACAATTTCCAGCCGCGGCGACAATCCGCCCCAGATGGTGCCTAACGACAATGCGGTTGGCTATCGGGCCGGACCGTTGTTCCACGAGGGCCGAAAGACCGCGGGGAAGACGACCGCGGTTCAGCTCGCGTGCGATCTCGATCGACCAATCCTGGTGAAAGTGCTGAAACAGCCCGGGCGGCACCCGGGTCCAGTCGTGAATGGGCATTTTCCGTTTTCCCGGATCACGTTCTTATGGGAAGGGGATAACCGAATTCTAACGCGCGGGGAAGCAGGGGACAATTCCAAACCGATTTGGGAGAGATTGCCTTGGAACTTCTCGGTCTGCCGGCCGTTCTTCGCTTGCGTTTCAGGCTTCAATGGGGCCATGAATGATCCGCCCTATGGCACGGCGCTCCAGGGATCGACCGGATGAGGTCGATGGAAGTGGCCGCGGATGAGGCCGCCGAGCAGTTCCGGCAGGGCGGCGAAGTTCAGGTGAAGCTGACTACCCAACGCGCGCGCAATGCCGACCAGGTCGAAGCGGTGGTCCGGTTCCAGCACGCAATCGGCCAGCCTCCCGACGGGCTCTAGACGCCATTGCGGATTGGAGTAGCCGCGCAATTTCGTCCCCGCTTGTCCCAGCCAGGTGGCGCGGCCGAGGGTCACTTCGAGCGGTCGGGCCGGCGTAGGCCGGCGCTCGAGCCAGGCAATGGCGGGAAAGATGCCGGCCATGCGCACCAAGCCGGTCTCCGGCGTCGCCAGGTGCTGGCAGAGATAGGCCAGGCCGCCGCCTTCGGCATAGAGGCGTCCGCCGCGGCGGAGATGGTGCCGCAGGGCCAGCTTCATGCAATGATTATGGGAAAGCTCGGCCGCATGATTTTCGGGATGGCCGCAACCAAAATAGACCACGTCGGCGCCCGCGGGCAGACGATCGTGGCGGAGCGGCGAGAAATCGACGATCGTCGCCCCCGAAGATTCCAGTCCTTCGAGCGTGTCGGGAAAATAGCAGTTGAAGGCGCGGTCATAGGCCAAGGCGACCACCAGCCGCGGCGCCGAGGGCCCCCGGCGGCACAGTGGCCGCGACACGTCTCCCAGCGGCGACCGCCGCGCAGCGATTTCCAACACTCGCTGCGGATCGCCATAACGCACGAACTGCCCCTGCAACCGCTGGCACAATAAGGCGGACGGCGGCGTGCCGGCCGCCATCGCTTGGATTTCCGCCCGCAGAGCGGCCGCCTCGCCCAGCGCGCCGAGCACCGGCACGCCCCAGAGCGTCTCCAGATTGGTACTCCAGCGGGCAAAATCCGCCTCGCTGCCGACGCGGTCCAACAACAAGCCATCGAGCCGCTCGGGCCGCTCCGGCCAGCGGCAATCCTCCAACCGCGACACATCCAACACGGCCAGCCGGGGCAAGTCGAGCCATTGGCAGAGCGTGGGCAGACTGGCGCCGATGCCTTCCGCGTCGGCCGGCGCCAAGGAACCTTCCACCACGGCCAGGTCGCAACTTTCCGTGCCGCGGAGGAAGCTCTGCCGACAGAACTCCGGCGACATTAACCAGCTATCCAGATGCCGCGGCTTGACGCCCGTCACGGCCGCTTGTTCCAAGAAACCGCTGAAACAGGCGCGGGAAAGAAAACTTTGCACCTGCACGGCCTGCTGTCGCAGCGCCTCCAAGAGCGCCCACAGCATGGGTCGCAAGTCACTGTCGGGTTGAATCGTGCCGATGGCCAGCCGGGAAACGGATCGCATATGGCATTGTTGGAAGCACCGCGGCGCGAGTCAAGAGCCGCCCCACCCGTGAGCGGTTGACAAGGAACCCAATCCTTGCTAAAAATAGATGGTTTCAATCAATGCGTGATGGGTGGGCTTTTGCATGAGCGCGGACGATCCGGCCGCCTGTTCGACTCCGCCGTTGTCCTCGGTTCTGGTCAACTGTGAACAGCGCCTCGGCTATCAATTTGCGGACAAAAAACTCTTGCAGTCCGCGCTGACCCATGCCTCGGGCGCCGAACATCGTTTGGCCTCCAACGAGCGGCTGGAGTTCCTGGGCGACGCCATCCTCGGCGCGGTCGTCTGCGAGTATCTTTTTCACCAGTATCCGCAATATCTTGAGGGCGATCTGACCAAGATCAAGTCGGTGGTGGTCAGCCGTCAAACGTGCGCGAAAATCAGCGAATCGCTGGGCATGCAGGAGTTTCTTATCCTCGGCAAGGGGATGATTACCCACCCGAGCGTTCCGTCTTCGCTGCTGGCCGACGTCTTCGAGTCGGTGGTGGCGGCCATTTATCTGGACGGCGGCCAGCAAGCGGCTCGCGAGTTCGTGGAGCGGCACATGGGTCCGGAAATCGAGTTGGCCGCCGACGGGGAAAGCGGCAGCAACTACAAGTCGATGCTGCAGCAGTTGGCGCAGCGCGAGCACGGCACCACGCCCACGTATCAGTTGCTCGACGAGAAGGGGCCCGACCACAGCAAGTGTTTCAAGATCGCCGCGCAGGTGGGCAGCAGTCGTTACGCAGCGGCCTGGGGCCGGAATAAGAAGGAAGCCGAGCAACGGGCGGCGCGCAACGCCCTGCACGAGCTGACCGGAGAAATCACGGCCTGCCCGGCCGAGTGATCGCCGAATGGCAAAGGGGTCAGAATGGCAAAGGGGTCAATGGCAAAGGGGTCAGAACAACTTGGCCGATCGAACGCCTTCATAAATTCTTCCAACTCCTTGTCCGTTTGGCGTTAGAACTGGTCCCAGACGTAGTTCCTGAACCAGTTCGGCATCGGATCGCAACACAACTCGGGGCACCTCCCACCCGCGCTCTCTGCCACGAAGAGGGACTTTGCTTCGCTGGTGTCGAAGAAGTACGCCCGGTCCGTATGCCGAATGGCTTCGCGCACGAGGCCGAGCGAACGATAGTAGCGGGAAATGATCTTCTCCTTCGGCACGCCGTGACCGCCCTGAGCAACGCGCAGTTGGACGCGAGAGATGTTGATCTCAGGATCTTCAGTGGCGACGTAATACAGGTAGGTCCGGAAGCCCAACGCTTGTGCTTCGCGCAGCAAATCGACCTTGCCCCGCTCAGACATCACCGTTTCGAATGAAAATGGCGTTGGTCCGGCGAGGTCGATCATCCGGCCATCGCACCGAACGGCCGCCGCGGCATCCGCAAGTCCGTGCTGTTGCAGAAATGCCGACGAGGTGAACGCTTCACGGACCTCGCGGTCCATGACGCGAACGTTGAAAGGCCCAAGATCAACCCGGCCGTTCCGGTTTATCGTCGCCTCAAGATCATCCGGGTTGACCAGCACTCCCAGAAACCGGGAAGTGAAATGCTGCGAAATTTCGCGCTGGACCGTCGTTTTGCCCGACCCGTTCGGCCCCGCGAACATCCGCACCCGCAGGGGAGGCACGCGGCGCGTCACGACTTGGACCGCTTCGCGCGGCCGGGCGCCCTCGTCCGCGGCGGAAGCGTGCGAATCAGGTCCTTCGTCCCAGACGCGCTCACCCGATACAGGCCGCTGCCAATCACCATGACGCGCGGAATCGCGGAGGCGCTGGCGCGCTTGCTTGCCGCATTCAAAGCAGCCACGGCCTGCTCCGGTACCTTTTTCTCCAGCTTCGCCATTTTACGCTTATTCACAACGGCGACCTTTCAATCATGCCGCACCAAGAATCGTTGACGCAACTTCTTATTGAGTCAAGGCTTGCAAGAGCGGGAGACGGGACTCGAACCCGCGACATCCAGCTTGGGAAGCTAGCGCTCTACCAACTGAGCTACTCCCGCAAAAAAACAAACCTTTAAACAACGAATTCTACCTTGGTTTCTTGGAGTCAACAAGCCGCCCCTTTATGTAGATGTCGCCAGCAATCTCGCGGACGACCATTTCTTCTATCATCATGGCCGCCGCAATTGCCTCAACACCCCGGCCGGCGATCGGGGAGGGTGCCATCCATCTGGATTGACCGGTTGAC
>CAYYBU010000271.1:274-5142 GCA_964469945.1 uncultured Planctomycetaceae bacterium | reverse complement strand
CGTCCCTGGGCGTCGCCTACCGCGTGGGCAATCGCGTCCGCACGGTGGCCACCGGCACTCCGGCCGCCGCTGCGGGCTTGCACAGCGGTGACCTCATCGTCAAAACGACGATCTTTCCTCCCGATGCCAAGGCGCTCGATCGCCTCCGCGGCGCCTGCCATTGCCCCGACTTGGCTCCGCAGACGGCAGAAATCTCCTTCGACGAGGAATATTGCAACTGGCCCTTTTTTAGCTACGTGCTGCAAGATGCCATGCCGGAGTCGAAGATCGAACTCCAGTGGAGCCGAAACGGCAAGACCGAGACGGCCACGCTCGAGCCCGTCGTAGCCGCGGGCCGTTTCAATCCCGATCGCGGTTTCCTCTTCGAGCCCAAGACCTTCCTGCAGACGGCCCACTCGTTCGGCGAGGCGGTCTCGTTGGGGACGAAGGAAACGGTCAACTCGATGCTGGTGGTCTACCGTTCGATCCAGAAGATCGGTTCCGGGCGAGTGTCGGCCCGCAACTTGGGCGGACCGCTGACCATCTTCTCGGCCGCCAAGGGCGCCGCCGAGGAGGGCCTAGGCAACCTGCTGATCTTTCTCACGTTGCTCAGCGCCAACCTGGCCGTACTCAACTTCCTTCCCATCCCGCTCTTGGACGGCGGGCACATGGTGCTGCTGGCCTGGGAGGGGCTCCGCGGCAAACCGGCCGACGAGCGCGTACAATTGGTGCTCACCTATTGCGGCCTCTTCATCATTCTGGCCTTGATGGTGTGGGTGTTGGGCCTCGACCTCCACGTCATCTCGCGGAACGTGCATTAGGGGCCGGCAAATCAACAACTGCCGCAAGAATGTATCCGGCACACTCTGTGTGCCGCCCGGCAACGGCACGCGGAGCGTGCCGGATACGTCGGAGAACGCGATGGTCGCTCGGCCTGTCCTGACGTGCGTACTGCTTGCCCTGGCCGCCTGCCTGCTGCCGGCCTGCGACAGCGCGCCGCGCACGCTGCCGCCGCTGGAAATCTACTTCTCGCCGCACGGCGGCTGTACCGATGCCGTGGTTCGCGAAATTAATGCCGCGCAGTCGAGCATCCGCGTCCAGGCCTATAGCTTCACCTCTACGCTGATTGCCAACGCGCTGATCGACGCCCACAAGCGCGGCGTTGACGTGAAAGTGATCCTCGACAAGAAAGAAAACCGCGAAGAGTACTCCTTGGGCGAGCTGCTTCGCGACGCCGGCATTCCGGTCGCCACCGACGGCATCCACGCCATCGCGCACAACAAGATCATGATCCTCGACGGCCAGGTGGTTCTCACCGGCTCCTTCAATTTCACCAAGCAGGCCGAGCATAGCAACGCCGAGAACCTGCTGGTGATCCGCGATCAGGCGACTGCCCAGCAGTACGCGGACAATTGGCTGGAACATGCCGCACACAGCGAGCCCTATACGGGTGCGGCGTCCGGGGCGGCCAAGAAAGGCACCCCGCGCGGCCGCCAGGGCGGCGACGGCCACGGCACGCATTCCGGTTCGCGTCGCTCGCACCACCCCGGTTTTTCGCCCCTCTAGAAACAGAAGTTCAGCCCTAGTTCGCCGCCGACGGTGGCCATCTGCGGATTGATGAACATTGCCGAAGCCGCGCCTCGCAGCACCACCCGCGAGTTGAGCCGGTAGTAGGTGCCCAACGACAAAGTGGCCCAATCGTAGGCCACCGGGGCGGCATCCATGGTGTACGTCGGCGTGTAGTACGGGGACGAAAACGAGGTGAGCGTGGCCGTGACCGTGCGGCCGCTGCCCGCCCACTCGTGGTCCCAGTCCATTTCCGCGAACGGCCGCCACCGATCCAGGTCCGTCCAGACGCGCCAGCCGAGCTGGCTGACGACCGAATCCTGCGTCTGGTTGCCAAACGCCAGGGCCGTGACGCCCGTGGCGCCGCTTTCGGTAAAACCATCGACATGCACCTGCTGCACCACCAGCCCGGCTACCGGGCCGGTGGTGAAACGGCCAAAAGTGAAATCGCGGCCGCCGCGCAATGCCAGTGCCAACGACTGTCCGCTGGTGTTGGCGTTGTTCTCGTCCGTGTAGATGCCCAACTGCACGTCGCGGGCGACATTGTCCTGAAACAGGTCGTAGCTCAGCACGGCGTTGCCCCACCACGAGCCGCTCACGTAGGCGGCATAGAGGCTCATCGCCTCGTCGGTCTCGTCGAAGTGGCCGCCGGTGGAGAACTCCGGGCGCTGGCTGCCGGCCGTAAAGGCACTGCCGGCGAGAAAGCCGTCGGCCAACTTGTAATCCATGCCTACCGTACCGCCATAAGCGGCGCCGCTGTCGCCGGCGAAGCCCGGGGCGTTACGGTTCTCCAGGCTGTAGCCTCCGGAACTGGTCCAGAAGTTGATGCCGTCGCAATCGCGATGTTGTCGGCAAGGATCGAGCTGCCCTTGGATGGTAGCCGCGCGGGCCCAGCCGCCCTGCAAGACGCTTTCCGCCAACAGGGAGATCTCGCTCGGCGCGGTGAGCAGGCTGTAGGTGTAGTCGGCCTCGATCGTCTGGCCCGCCGTGGTCAGGTGGATGCCATCGATGAAGAGGTAGTGCTGCTGTTGGTAGGGGGTGAGAATGTCCATAATGGCAGGAATGTGGGGATTGTAAAAAATCGCATTCGTCGCCAGTACCGAGTCGGGGGTGAAGCCGAAAACGGTGGGATGGTGCGCCACAAAACTGAATAAGCTGTCGTTGTCGGCGGGAATGAAGTGGACGCCGTCCGCTTGCAGATCCGACCACTCGTCGAGCCCCAGCCCGTAAGAACGCGCATAAGCGGCCTGGTTTTCAGGGGCGATGCCACCACCGGGACCGGCAAACAGGGCCGAGTCATAAGAATTCCGCACCACGATGGTGCGCGCGCCGGCCGCTTGCAGAGTGGCAACTTCATTTGCCAATTGGGATGCGATGTTGCTCAGATAGGTGGGGTTCTGCTCGATCCACGTTTGACCTTGATTGGTGACATACGTGGCGTCGTTGTCGCCGGTCTTGATTAAATAGAGCGCATTGGGATTGGCGACGCCGTTGACCGCGGAGAGGTAATTCTGAATTTGGAGAATTGTGCAGATGTTATCGGGCACGGCCGCGCCCGTGTTGTTGACCGTCGTGGCGCCGCCGTTGGCATAATTGGTTCCGCCATTATCGACCGGTGCGGCACTCAGACCGAACTCTCCTGCCAGGATGGTGGTGTTCATGACCCCGTTGCCGGCCCACCCACCGTTGGCGCCAAACTGTCTGGCGATGTCGATACCATTATCGAATTGCGTGTTTCCCGACGTGTGATAGCGGAAGTAGCCGGTATCCAGGGTGCTATCGCCAAAAGCGACGAACTGATCGAAGCCCGCGGCGCGGGCCGCGCCGGGCGCGTTCAGGGTGCTCAGCGCAAGCAACACAGCCACGATCGCGAATTGTGGCAATTTAGACATATAGTGGTCCCTAAGGAAAGGACTGGCGAGGGGGTGGGCGAGGATGGAAACCGGATTGTCCGATGTTAATATGTATCGAAAAGAGGGGAAGTAGAGCTTAAGACGACGTCCGGCCCGCCATAACGACACCCTGGTTTGCCGAGATCAACATTTCCGCGGCGGCCAAAACGGCCTTGTTGGCCACGCCCGCTTCCCGTATCATCTGGGCCCTGCCGCGGGGGAGTCCGTCCATCGCCGTTTACGGTTGCTTGGGGCCCATATGTTCTATTTAGGCCTGCTCTCGATCATCCAGATCGCCTTCTTGCCGGGCTTCCTCGCGCTACGCGCCTTGAAACTGACCGATCGGCTCGGCCGCACCCTGGTCCTCTCCTTCGCCTTGAGCCTGGTGATCAATCACTTTCTCGTCGTCTGGCTGGTGCTGGCGGGCTGTTATCGGCCGGCGATGGTCTATGGGCTGTTCGCCCTGGAGGTCGCGCTGCTGGCATGGACCGCCCGCAAGTGGCCGGCGATGACGCTGGCGGACGTGCTCCAGTTCGCCAGCGGCCCAACGCAAAGGGGTCAGGTCCATGTTTTCGGACGAGCCGTTGCCGAAAAAGCAGGACCTTCGAGCCGAAAAATGGACCGGACCCCGGACTTTGCCGTTCTCCTTCGCGGCGCGGCCTGGCTATTGATCCTCGGCTTCGCTGCGCAGGCGATCTGCCATGCCGGCGATATCTTTCAGCAATGGGACGCCGTGGTGTCGTGGAACCGTTGGGCCTTGGATTGGGCCGCCAACCGCCTGCCACGCCTCACGGCCGAGTATCCGCAATTGCTCCCCACGAATCTCTCGCTCAGCTACGTCTTCATTCAGGACAGCTCGATCTGGTTCTTTGCCAAGGGGTGGCTGTTTCTCTTCTGCCTGTTTCTTCTGGTGGCCATGTGCGATCTGGCTGGCGAAACCGGCAACAGCGGTTATGCCCTGGGCGCGATTTTCACCTACGTGTTGTTGGTCTGCATCCTGCGGTTCCGTTATCTCAGTAGCGGCTATGCCGACGTGCCGGTGGCATTCTTGGCCTATGCGGGCGTCTATGCACTTTTGCTGGCGCGCGGCGCAGCGGACGCCAAAACGCAGACGAAATACGTCTTTCTCGGCGCCGTCCTGTGTGCCGGCGCCGCTCTGACCAAGCAAGCCGGCCTGCTCATCGCCGTGGTTTATCCACTGCTGGCGTGGCTGCTGGTCTATCGGGCCGTAGGGCCGCGGGCCGTACCATCGCGGGCCGGCTGGACCCGTTGGCTGTTCCTGGCGGCGGTGCTGGTGACCTTGATCGCGCCTTGGTATCTGTACAAACAATTGGCCATGCTCCACGGCGACGAGACCCGGTTGACCGGCTACTTGCTCCACGACATTCACGAGGGAAGAAATCTGCTCCAGCGGCTCATCCATGCCGGCGG
>CAYYBU010000271.1:0-264 GCA_964469945.1 uncultured Planctomycetaceae bacterium | reverse complement strand
CCGGCGGCCTGTTGCGCGGTGCCCTGACGCTTCCCGGCCTCGTGGCCTTGCTGCTGGCCATGGTTTTTGCCTTCCGCGACTACAGCCAGCGTTGGCTCGTGCTGGTGGCGGCGGCGCCGCTGGCCCTTGCTTGGGCCCTCGGCTTCTCCTATGACCTCCGAAACCTGGCGCTGGCCATTCCACTGGCCGGCGCCGCCGCCGGCGTCGGGGCGGTCGAACTGGCAAAGACGCTCGCTCGCCAGCGTGCCACTGCTGGCTCGTCCA
>CAYYBU010000270.1:0-5142 GCA_964469945.1 uncultured Planctomycetaceae bacterium | reverse complement strand
AGACGCTCTTCCTCGGTCGCGGTGGCGGGCAAGGCCCAAGCCGAGTCGCGACCGGCGGCCAACCGCCGCAACTCCAGATCGGCGCGGGCCGGCCACTGGTGCCAATAGGTGCGCACAGCCGCCGGCCACGGCTTGCCCGAACGCATTTCCCCTTCGCACCAACTCCCCAACAAGGCGACCATGCGGGCCAGCGGCGCCAACTGTCGCAAACGTTCCACGGCCGCCGGGGAAAATTCGCCCGGATACGCCTGAGCCAGCACGATGATGTCGAAGGCTGCACTGCTGGACAAGCCGGCAGTGGCAGCCGTTCCACACACCACACGCGGCTCGATCAGCAAAGCCACGGCCGCTTTCACGTCCGCCGTCCTGGTGACTTGTGCCAAAGTTGCCAAACCGGCCAGCGCCTGGCGAAACTCGCGCCGATCCGCATCGCCGATTAGCAGGATGGACAGATTCTTCATAGCGCCCGCAGCTTCTCTTCCGTCTCGACGATCAGTTGCCGCGCCTGTTGCGCATCGGTGGCCTGGTGCAGGGCATTCAGAAAACCGGGATAGGTGAGGCAGCGGCTCAGACGCGCCAACACGCGCAGATGGCTGCGGTCCTCCAGCGAGCAAATCAGAAAGAAAACGTCGGTCATCGGCACGTCGCTGCCAAAGGGAATGCCCGTGGTGGTCACCCCCAGGGCGAGAAACGCCTGGCCGAGGATTTTGGCCATCGGCCGCCGCGGGTGCAGCAGGGCCACGCCGTTATCCAACGCCGTGCTGTGCATTTCTTCGCGCGAACGGACGGCCGCTCCCATGGCCTTGGCGTCCCAGAGCCATCCGGTCGCGGCGGCCAGTTCGACCATCGAATCGATCACCGAGTTTCGCGTGCGGGCATACAGCGGAATGGCGATCGCTTCCAGCGGCAGTAACTCCGCCAGGGAAATTTCCTCCTCCTGCTGGTCGGGGGCCGCACGCTGTAAGACGCCTTCCACTTCGACCAACGCTTCTTCATCCGAGAGGCCGATGCGGTTTTCCAGCCAATGGTGAATGTCGGCCTTGGCGAAGCGCCACTCGCCGCTGACCTTGCGGCCGGGCAACTTTTCGCGCTCTGCCAGCTTTGCCACCTGCGCGGGGGTCAGGTGCAGGTAGCGGGCCAGGTTGTGCAGGTCGAAGTCGGTATGGGGCATGACATTATGTTCGCCGATCGGCCCGCCTTTTTCAAGCCCACAAATTCCACCTTGACATAGCGACGGAAATTGCGACAATCCGCCCACGCTGACGCGGCCGGGTCGGCGGCTCTTCGCCCTCATCGAGCCGGCCTTCAACTATCCCATCGCCAGCGTCCGAAGAAAATCGAACCAGCACGGGCCGTTCCGCTCCGGCGGACACGTCCCCCGCGGGCACCTTGAGGCATGGAGGCCATAGACGTGCAAGTCTGTTCTCCCACCACACACGTCGTGAGTCTGCGCCGCCTGTTGCCGGACGCCGCCTGGCTGGGCTGCGACGACATCGGCGTCAGCGTTTGCGTATGCGACTCGCGGCGTGCTGGGCCGGGAGTGCTCTTCGCCGCCTTGCCGGGAAATCATTGCGACGGCCACCAGTTCATCGCCGATGCCGTCGGCCGCGGTTGCGGCGCCATCCTTTCCGAGCAACCCGTCCCGCACTTCGGCCTGCCCAATTGCGTCGTCGCCAATGTGCGAGACGCCTATGGGCGGATCTGCCAGGCCCTCGGCGGAAATCCCAGCTACCGCTTGAAGTTGGTCGGCATTACCGGCACCAACGGCAAAACGACCACCAGTTGCCTGGTGGCCAGCATCCTGGCCACGGCTGGCCATCGCGTGGGAATGTTGGGCACGCTCGCCTACTTCGACGGCGAAACGTCCGAGCCCGCGCTGCTCACCACGCCCCCCGCCGAAACCTTGGCCACCTGGCTGGCCCGCATGGTCGCCAACGAATGCTCGCACGCGGTCATGGAAGTTTCCAGTCATGCCTTGAGCCAGTCCCGGGTGGCCGGCGTCCGCTTCGACGCCGCCTGCGTGACCAACGTCAGCCGCGATCACCTCGATTATCACGCCACGATCCACGATTACCGCATCACCAAGTCGAAGATCTTCGAGCACTTGGCGCCCGAGGGTTTCGCCGTGATCAACGCCGACGATCCGGTCGCGGCCGGTTATCTGAGCCGCCTGGACGGCCCCGCCTTGACCGTCGGCATCCGCGCCGCCGCCGAGATTACCGCCACGCCGCTGGAAGAATTCTCCAGCGAACAGACCTTTCTGCTCACGGCGGGCAGCGAAACCATGCCGGTGCGCACGCAGCTCATCGGCCGGCACCACGTCTACAACTGCTTGACGGCAGCGGCCGTCGGCCTGGCCTATGGCATCGACCTGCCCAGCGTGGTCCGCGGCTTGGAAGCAGTGCAATGCGTGCCCGGCCGCTTGCAACGGATCGAGTGCGGCCAGCCGTTCACGGTGTTCGTCGATTTCGCCCATACCCCGGACGCCTTGACCGGCACGCTGAAGACATTGCGGAATGTGACTCGCGGCCGCGTGATTTGCGTCTTCGGGGCCGGCGGCGACCGCGATCGCCCGAAACGCCCCCTCATGGGCCGGGCGGTCGAGTGCGGCGCCGATTTGGCCGTGGTCACCAACGACAATCCCCGCGGCGAAGATCCCCGGGCGATTGCGGAAGAAATTTTGCAGGGCTTCGAGAAGCCGCAGGCGGCCCAGGTCATCCTCGATCGCACGACGGCCATCCGCTGGGCCTTGCAGCAGGCCGCGCCCGACGACTGCGTGCTGCTGGCCGGCAAAGGACACGAGGCCTATCAGATCATCGGCGACCGGCGGATCCCCTTAGACGATGGCGAAATCGCGCGGCAATGGCTTTATGAAGTGCAACCGTACGCGGAAACTCAAACCGGAAACAATTAGAAACGCCAGTTCACGCTCTTATGGATACCTTGGCACTGCTACACCAGACGATCGGCGGCCGACTTCTCCCGGACGGCCTCACGCAGGACGCCGGCGCCGCGCCGCTGGGCCGCCTGTCGACCGATAGCCGCCAGGTCCAGCCGGGCGAGGTCTTCTGGGCCCTCCGCGGAGCCAAACACGACAGCAGCGATTTCGCCGCCGAGGCCTTCCAACGCGGCGCCGCCGGCGCGATCACCCATCGGCCGCTCGACGTGCCCGAAGGACGCTGGGCAATCGAGGTGGAAGATACCGGCCTGGCATTGCGGCAATGGGCCTCCTGGAAACGCCGGCAATTCACCGGCATCGCCATCGCCGTCACCGGCAGCGTGGGGAAGACCACCACGCGTCAGATGATCCACACCGTGTTGCAGTCGCGCTGGTCCGGAACGGCCAGCCCACGCAACTTCAACAACCACGTGGGCGTCCCCTTGAGCATGTTGGCAATCGAGCCCTACCACGATTATGCCGTGCTCGAACTGGGGGCCAACCATCCCGGCGAGATTTCCGCCTTGGCCGAATTGTGCCAGCCCAAGATCGGCGTAATCACGCAAGTGGGCGATGCCCATCTGGCCGGTTTCGGCAATCGCCGCAACATTGCCAAGGCGAAGGCCGAATTGCTGGCCGCCTTGCCCCCCGACGGACACGCCGTGCTGGGCGACGACCCCTGGCTGCGCAGCGTCGCCGCCGACTGCCGCGTGCCCATCACCTGGGTCGGCGCCGGCAACCAGTGCGATGTTCGCGCGGTCGACATCGGCAGCGCCCGCGGGCGGCTGAGTTTTCGCATCGTGACCGGCGACGCGGCGCATCACGAGCCGGCGACGACGACGCCACAAGACGTTGCCGCTGGCTCCGCGATGGCGACCGACACCCTGCAAGTCCGCTTTGGCGTGCCCGTCTGGGGACGCCACCACGTGACCGCGGCGCTGGCCGCCGTGGCGGTCGGCCGTCTGTTGGGCTTCGAGCTAGCGGAAATGGCCGATGCCTTGGCCGACTATCAGCCCATGCCCATGCGATGCGAAGTGCTCGAAACGCGCGGCGCCACGATCATCAACGATTGTTACAATTCCAATCCGACGGCCATGGAAGCGGCCTTGGAGTTGCTCCGCACGTTCGACGCCAGCGGACGACGCATCGTCGTTTGCGGCGACATGGGCGAATTGGGCGAGCACTCGGCGACGCTGCACTGGCAACTGGGCAAACAGATCGTCGAACACGGCGGCGCGGAAGTGCTCATCGCCTGTGGGCAGTTCGCCCGGCACGTAGTGGCCGGCGCCCGCGCGGCCGGTATGCTCCGCAGCCGCGCCATCCCCTGCGACACGGTCGACGACGCCTTGCCCTACCTGGGCCAGGCCATGTTGCCCGGCGACGTCGTGCTCATCAAAGGCTCGCGCATGATGGCCATGGAACGCATCGTGGAAACCCTGGAACACTATCCGCAACGCCGGAGTGCCTGACAAATCGTCTTCGGCACGCGCCGCGTGCCGGATACCTCGAACAACGAACCATTGGAAAGTCTCATCGTTTGCGTTGGATTTGCGGGAATTCGACGCTACCCTTCCCTCCTTGGGTAGGAGCAACAACTTGCCGGAATCACGGTTACTGGGTCAACCGTCTGGCGGGTGCTTCGCGATGAGACTTTTGACTGAGCGCCGGGGCGGCGCGTCGCGCCGTCCCGGCAGCTCAGGGATTTTTTCGACGCCCGACTCCCCTCGCCCGCCTGTCGCGCGCGACGGGCAGAAGCGGGGCAGCGACCATGTCGCCGAATGAGGGCGGCAGGGATCGCAGTCGGGTCTCACCTAAATAGCGTTGCGTGATTCCAGGAGGAATGGCTGTAGGGAACGCCCTCCGTGGCGTTCCGTCTCAGCGATACGCCCGGAACGCCACGGAGGGCGTTCCCTACACGGTTCGCTTGCGAGCCTCCTGGAATCACGCAACTCCATTTAGCTAAGCAAATAGGTGCCACTGCTGGCTTGTCCAGCAGTGCTGCGTTTTGTGGTGGTTCGGCACTGCTGGACAAGCCAGCAGTGGCACCCCCTAGTTCTTCTTCCAACCTGTCGTTCCGTAATGGCCCTTTGGCTGCTCGACCATCTGGCGTCGCTGGGGTCCGAAGCCGCGCGCTGGACGCCAGCCGCGGCCTTCGGCAAGATCACGCCGCGCGCATCGCTGGCGGCCATGGTCGGTTTCCTGTT
>CAYYBU010000269.1:2801-5165 GCA_964469945.1 uncultured Planctomycetaceae bacterium | reverse complement strand
CTCCAGGAAAACATGCTTTCGGCGCTGCGGACCCTGCGGGGTCGCGGCAAGCTGACCGAATCGAACATGCGCGAGGGGCTCGCCCTGGTGCAACGCGCCCTGCTGGAAGCCGACGTAAGCGTTTCCGTGGCCAAGGACTTCACCGCCCGAGTGGGGGAGCAGGCCGTCGGCGAACGCGTCTTGAAATCGCTCGATCCCAGCCAGCAACTGATCGGCGTGGTGCATCAGGAACTGATCAACCTGATGGGCCCGGTCGATCACTCGCTGCACCTGCGGGGCGACTTCACCGTGTTGATGCTCTGCGGCTTGCAGGGCTCCGGCAAGACGACCACCTGCGGCAAATTGGGCAAGCTCCTGCAGCAGCGCGGACAAAAGCCCATGCTGGTGGCGGCCGACTTGCAGCGCCCGGCCGCCATCCAGCAATTGCAGATCCTCGGCCAACAGTTGGGCTTGCCCGTCCATGCCGATCTGGCCGCCAAGGATCCGGTGGCCCTCTGCCAGGCGGCCGTGAAACAGGCCAAGGCCACCGGCGCGGACGTGCTGATCCTGGATACCGCGGGCCGCCTGCACGTCGACGAGGAGTTGATGGCCCAGTTGACGCAGATCGACCGCCGCGTGGGCCCCGATCAGGTCTATCTGGTGGTCGATGCCATGACCGGCCAGGATGCGGTCCACAGCGCCAAGGCCTTCAATGAGGCGTTGGAACTGGACGGCGTCATCATGACCAAGCTCGACGGCGACGCCCGCGGCGGCGCGGCGCTGTCGGTGAAGGCCGTCACCGGGGTGCCCATCAAGTTCGTCGGCACCGGCGAGCACCTGGACGCCCTGGAAGAGTTTCATCCCGACCGCATGGCCGGCCGCATCCTGGGCATGGGCGACGTGCTCTCGCTGGTCGAGCAGGCCCAGCAGAAGTTCGACCAGGAGGAAATGGCCGAGCAGGAGGACCGCCTGCGCAAGGGCCAGTTCACCCTGGACGATTTCAAGAAGCTGCTCGGACAGACCAAGAAACTCGGGCCCATCAACAAGATCATGGGCATGATTCCGGGCATGGGCAACATGGCCGAAATGCTCGGCAACGTCGACGCCGAGCAGGACCTCCGCCGCCTGGTCGGCGTTATCGACTCGATGACGCCGGACGAACGCCGCAATCCCTCGCGGCTGATCGATCAGAGCCGCCGCCGCCGCATCGCCGCCGGAGCGGGTGTGGAAGCCCACGAAGTCAACGATCTGGTCAAGCAGTTCGACGTAATGGCCGACATGATGAAGAAGATGTCGAGCCTGGGCATTCGCGACCGCATGAGGGCCATGCAGCAATTGGGCAACAGCGGCATGCTCAACCCCGGCTCGAAGCTGGCGAAGCAAAAAGGCGGCACCGGCAAACGGCTGACGCCGCAGGAGAAAGCCAAGCTGCGCAAGGAGCGAGAACGCGAGTTGCGGCGGAAAAAACGTGAAGGAAAACAGAAATAACCCTTTTGTAGCATGTGTACGAGGAGAACCGCGTGGCAGTACGTATTCGCATGAAGAGACTGGGCCGCAAGCATCGCCCCTTCTATCGCATCTGCGCGATGGAAAAGCGGACGCAGCGCGACGGCCGGATTTTGGAAGAACTGGGGACCTACGACCCGATGGTTCCGGAGACCGACGCCCGGGTGAAGCTCGACAACGAGCGGATCAAGTATTGGCTGAGCGTCGGCGCCCAGGCGTCGGACAACGTCAAGGTGCTGATCAAGAAGTACGGCGACGAAGGGACGCACCTGGAGCAGCAGCGGCTGGCCCTGGCGCGGTTGGCCGAGCGGCGCAAGCGTGCGGCCCCGCCGCAGCCGCAAGGCAAGGGCGCCCGGCCGGCTGCCGAAGCCGCCGTGGCAACCGAAGTGGCGTCTGCCGGCGACGAAGCCCCGGCGGCGGATAACCCGGCATGATGCGCTTCGATGTTTTGTCCCTGTTCCCGGAAATCCTTCCCGGATACTTGGGCCAAAGCCTGTTGAAACGCGCCATCGACGGCGGCCTGGTCGAAGTGCATTTGCACGACATCCGCGACTGGGCGTTGGGAAAACATCATCGCGTCGACGATCGTCCGTACGGGGGCGGCCCCGGCATGGTGATGATGGTCGAACCGGTGGCCGACTGTGTGGAAGCGGTGCGCCGCCAGGCGGCCGAACCGGGACATCTGGTCATGCTCACCCCGCAAGGGCGCAGGCTCGATCAGGCCCGAGTGGAGCAGTTGGCCCAGCAGCCGCGGCTGCTGCTGTTGTGCGGCCGTTACGAAGGGTTTGATGAACGGATCCGGGTCCTTTTGGAGCCGGACGAGATATCGATCGGCGACTTCGTCCTCAACGGGGGCGAAGTGGCCGCCATGGTGATGAT
>CAYYBU010000269.1:0-2791 GCA_964469945.1 uncultured Planctomycetaceae bacterium | reverse complement strand
CAGGCGTGTTGGGGCATGAAGACAGCAGTGAAGAGGATTCGTTCTCGGGAACGTCGCGGCTCTTGGAATTTCCGCAGTACACGCGGCCGCGGGAGTTTCGAGGGTTGCCGGTCCCCCCGGTCCTCTTGGATGGAAATCACGCAGAGATCGCCCAGTGGCGCGAAACGTTGCGCCAGCAGCGGACCCGGCAACGCCGGCCCGATTTGTTACAAAACAGTTGAAAGGAGCCCCTCATGAGCCAAAAGTTATTGGACCTGGTCGAGAAGTCCAGCCTTCGCGAAGAGAAGCCGTTCTTTGAAATCGGCGACACGGTTGACGTCCACTGCCGCATTTTGGAAGGCGAAAAAGAACGCATCCAGATCTTCAGCGGCATCGTGCTTGCCCGTAGCGGCAACGGCACCCGCGAGATGTTCGTGGTCCGCCGCATCGTGCAGGGCGAAGGGGTGGAACGGGAGTTCCCCCTGAATTCGCCGCGGATCGCCAAGATCGTCGTGCAGCGGGCCGGCGTGGTCAAGCGCGCCAAGCTCTACTACCTCCGCGATCGCATCGGCAAGGCCGTGCGATTGAAGGAGCGCCGCGTCGATCAGGCCAAGCGCGACGTGGAAGCAGCCAAGGGTACGGCCAAGTAAGCGCTGGGATCGCCCCATGGGCTTCGCCTCCGTGTTCGCGCGCTGGTTCCGGCGGTATTTTCCGCGGAAGACTTTGGGCCGGCGCGGCGAAGACGTGGCCGCGCGCTTTCTGCGCCGGCTGGGCTACAAAATCCTTGCCCGCAGCCGGCGGTTGGACCCGGGCGAGTTGGATCTGGTGGCCTTGGACGGTCGCACGATCGTCTTTGTCGAGGTGAAGACGCGGCAATCGCAGCAGGCCGGACATCCGGCCGAGGCGGTCGACGACATCAAGCAGCGACGATTGACGCGACTGGCGGTGACGTTCTTGAAGCGTCACGGTCTGTTGGAATATCCGGCCCGCTTCGACGTGGTGGCGATCACCTGGCCCGAGGGCCGCGGCCGCCCGCAGATCGAGCATTTTCGCGATGCCTTCCCGGCCGTGGGACGGGGGGAGCTTTATTCGTGACCTTGTGGTGCAGGCGTCCCGCCTGCAAAATTCGTAGTTTAACCCGCGTGTCCGGCGCCATGGCCCTTGCCGGGCACCGGTGCTCGCGTTGGGAATGGGAGTACTGGCAGCCATGAGCCGCATAAATCCCACGCCGCCGCAAAGGCAACGGCTGATTGAGAGAAATGCTTCGCGTTGCTGCGTATGCAAGCGGCCAAGCATTGGGTCTCACCTCCACCATATCGATGGTGATTCATCCAACACAGTCGACGAGAACCTGGCTGTCCTTTGCGTCGAGGACCACGACAAGCATCACCGCCCCGGCGAATACGAGCCAAGGCACCTCGAACTGGGCGCGGGAGAGATACTGCGATTGAAAACGTCTTGGGAAGCCTTCTTGGCGGAAGCCAAGATGCCTAATCCCAAAGTACTCGCGACCCTATCGTGTTACGGGACGGAAGGACTAATACACTCGTTGCAGTTGGTGATGCAGTGGCCCGACGAACGGATTGAATACGTGAGATCGTTTCACCTGCTCGACGGGGATATGGATCGGCTCACAGACGACGTGTTCAAGGAGCTCGCCTCCATTGGCCCGCACGTAAAAATGGCTGTGATAAATCGGCCGCTGCCGGTTGACCATTGCCCCTGTTGCGGCACCGGCGTCAGCCGAACGATGAAACCGGCTGTTGTCGCCAGGCTAACCGATCCGGCGTGGGCGATCGATTCATCGTGCTGCATTTACATAAACCCAGCACAGCCCACCATCGCCCTCGTGTTTTTCCTGGGCAAACAGGAGGTACTGAGCGGCAGCCTCCACCTCTGTCAAGGCAAGTACCTGCATTATCACAGCGAGGGTGTCGATGATCGAGTCCGGGTCAGGCCGAAGCCAAGCGTTCGCACGCAAGCGCGTCAGATCGTTAACCATGTCCTGAAGGAGTGGGCCCCGGCAAGAACGCTAATTGGCACAAGTGACCCGGGTAATCCCCGGATCATTCCTGATTTAGACCTGCCGCTGGCCTGGGAGAAAAGACCTGGGAGGCCGAACGGGGGTGCGGGTAATCCTGGCAGCCCAGTTGGCCGGAGCCAAGGAAAATAGTAGAATAATAGTATGATCGACTTCGGAAAAGGCCCGCTGTTGCAAGAGGTGAATCCGTGGCTTCGCGACGAAGCCGGACGGATCGGTCGGATTCGCGACGCGGCCCGTTGAACCTGGAGGACAACTATGAATCGCATGGTCATTCACTCGCGAGTCGGCGCGGATGGTATTCTCAATATTGCCCTGCCGATAGGCAAGGCCGACGCGGACCGGGAAGTACAGGTCACCATCGATCCGGTTAGCTCCTCACCGATGACGCAGGAGGAGTGGCGTAATTTTGTCCTCTCGACCGGAGGCAGCGTCACCGACCCCTCGTTCGTGCGACACGAACAAGGCGAATATGAGTGCCGCGAGACGGTGCCGTGACGCACCTCTTGGACACAAATTCTTGCGTGGATCATCTGCGGGGTGGCCATGCCTCGAACGTCACAGCCAGGCTCGTCGCCGCTACCCCCGGCAGCGTCGTTCTTTGTTCGGTCGTCGTTGCGGAACTGCTGTACGGCGCGCACCGCAGCGCGCGCAAGCAGCAGACCTTGAGCCAGGTCCAAGTCTTCTGTCGACCGTTCCAATCGTTGCCGTTCGATGATCAGGCGGCCGCGCATTACGGCATCCCCCTGGTGGCGCACGATTTCCCGTTGC
>CAYYBU010000268.1:0-5175 GCA_964469945.1 uncultured Planctomycetaceae bacterium | reverse complement strand
TTCCCTTGCCCAAATTGCATTGCTTGCACTTTGTCAGGAGGTTGTCATCGGTCGTTTCGCCGCCTTTTGACCAGGGCACGACATGATCTACGTGAAGTTCGACGCCAACCTGCGCCAATGGACTGGCGCCGCAAGCCCTGCAACGAAAACCATCCCTGACGAGGATTCGGAATCTTTGACGATCAGACACTTCCCTCCGGGTACGGCGTTTCGCTGATTCTGTTCGAACCGCTGATCCCGCTGAACCCCGATTCGTTTCGTTATCATCTTGCTGCGGCTCTTCCGACGAGTCGGAGTTGACCCAGGCCACAAATTCCTTGAGTGCCTTTGACCATGAACCAAATCGGTTTTCATATGTGCCAGCCGAAAACCGGGAGCCAGGCGATCTTACCTCGACGTATCTCGGTTGGCGTCCGAGAGTTACCCATAATGACTTGATGTTCTCGAAAAGCTCCTCATCGGTGATTCCGATTTTCG
Source organism: uncultured Planctomycetaceae bacterium (assembly GCA_964469945.1). Taxonomy (GTDB): domain Bacteria; phylum Planctomycetota; class Planctomycetia; order Pirellulales; family Thermoguttaceae; genus CAYYBU01. The sequence goes on along the minus strand of CAYYBU010000268.1, from coordinate 4,698 downwards.
ATCTACTCGGTTGCAGGCCGGCTCGTTCTAACGCCTTGGGCCACGATCCGAATCTTCGCCGAATTGTACACGGACTTGCTTTTCCATTCTCCCCGTACTCATCCATTGTGATCGTGTCTTTTCCAATCGCTTGGGCGCAGCGGCGCATGTCGTCCAGCAGTTCTACATTGGAAACGCCTCGGTTGCTTTCCTCTAGCTCGAACTTCATCATCCCCTCGGACGGCGATCTCGGCTTGGCACACCTGAACATCAACGGCGTTACAAACTACGACATTTCAATTATGAGTCGCAACGTGTGCTTCCGCAATAGAGCGGATCGCTGCCCCTTATGGGTGGATGGTGACGCGCGAAGGCGATTCCCCTGTTCTCTCCTAGCGGAAACGCGTCTTTGCGCCTTTGCGTGAGATTGCTTGGTCCGGTGGAGACTGGCCTGCCGGAGCGCCTGTATCCGTTTGCCGCGACCGCCTGCTCTGCGCGGTAGATCTACACGGGGAAGAACTCTTGCACGGCCGCCAGAAACTCCGCCGGGCTCGCCACCCCCGCCACCTGTGAGCGGAAGGCCCGGGCGCCGGGCCGCCCCTGGGCATAGCAGCAGGCGAACTTCCGCATCAGGATCGTCCCCTTCGCCACGCCGAAACGCGCCACCACGAACTGGTAGTGGTCCAGGAGCAGTTGTCGTTGTTCCGTCAGGCTGGGCTCGGCGGGGATGGGCTCTCCGGCCAGGGCGGCCGCAGTTTGCCGAAACAGCCACGGCCTGCCCAGCGCGGCCCGGCCGATCATCAGGCCATCGACCCCGTAACGGCTCATCGCCTCGGCGGCCTGTTGGGGCGAGACCAGGTCGCCGTTGCCCACCAGCGGGATGCGCTGCAAATGCGGCTTGATGCGGGCGATCTGCTCCCAATCGGCCTGGCCACGGAACAGGTCGGCGGCCGTGCGGCCGTGAACAGTTAGGGCCGCCCCGCCGGCCGCTTCCACCGCCTGGGCCACGTCGATGGCGTTGATCGTGTCGCGCGTCGCGCCCAGGCGGATCTTTGCCGTCACCGGCACCGGGGCACAACTGGCCGCCACCCGCTGGACAATCCGTCCCACGCGGTCCGGGTAGCGCAGCAGGTAAGAACCGCTCTGGGCCTTCTCCGACACGTCGCGCACCGGGCAACCGAAATTGATGTCGACCACGCTGACGTGCAGCTCGTGGGCCAGCCGTTGCCCCACGGCGGCCAGCGTCTCCGGATCGTTATCCCAAATCTGCACGGCCAGCGGCCGCGGCTCGTCGCCAATCCCCCAGAACCGCTCGGGCAGTTCGCCGCGGCAGGCATCGATGCCGAGGAAGCCCCGCGCGCTGACCATTTCCGTGGCCGGCAGGCCAATGCCGCCCAGACGGCGAAGGAGCTGTCGGTAAGCATAGTTGGTGAACCCGGCCATGGGCGCTTGCAGCAGCGGCGGCCAGATGAGTAAAGGACCGATCGCGAGCGGTTTCATGGAGGCGATCCGAAGTTGCGTGATCCCGGGAGGTTCGCACGTGAACCGTGTAGGGAACGCCCTGCGTGGCGTTCCGGGCGTTAGCATAAGACGGAACGCCACGGAGGGCGTTCCCTACAGCTCTATTTAGAGCGCCGGTCGTTCAATAGCTTTATGATCCGGCCACGAGCCCGGCCGCCAAGCTTTCTGGCAACGTGACCGGCGGCAGGACCGTCAGACTGTAGGCGGCCAGGGCCCGATTGTAGTCGGTCAACGTGTCGAGCAAGGCCAGCGTCTCGGTGGTTTGTTGGTCGATGGCCACCAACACCTGCTCCAGCGATTGCCCGCCGGATGGATAGCTCGCCGTGGCGGCCGCCCGAGCGGCATCCGCTTCGAGAATCGCGGCCGTGCGACTCTGGATACTCTGGTCCAACAGCGGCAGCTTGGACCGCGACTGCCGTAACGGCCAGGAATCGGTAAGCCGTTGAGCCTGTGCGTCCAACGACGCCAGGTTTTGGCCCGCGGAGGGAATCGAACTGGGCAGCGGCCATAGCGGCTCTGCGGTCTGGCCCGTCTGCTTGGCCAACTCGAACTGCGCTTCCAGCAGGCTCAGGCTGGCTTCCAGTTCGGCCGCCGTCGTCACCAGCCGCGCCGCGCGGAGTTGCAGCATGGCGGCGGGCTGGCGCGTGCCCCGTTCCAACACCACCGGCACGAGGGCCTTGAGCCATTGGTCCTGTTGCACCAGGGCCTGATACTGGGCGGCCCGCTGTCGGGCGAGCCAGTACGCTTCGATCGTGGCACGGCGGTCGGCGGCCGCGCCCAATCGCAGACACTCGGCCAAGGCCAACGGACGGCCGGTCCCCGTCGGCAACAGCCGATCCCCGTACAGTGCGTGGGTCAATTGCACCGGGCGGTTTACGGCCGGCATATTGACCAAGGCCGCATAAAGGGCCAATGAAGCTGGCGCGGCGGTTAACGCCGGTGCGGCGGTCAACGCCGGCGTCGGTGGTTCCGCGTCGGCAACCGGCTTGTTGGTCGCGCGCGTTAAAGGCTTCGCATCCGTCGTATCCTTTGCATCCAGCGGCACCAGCGGCTCTTTCGAGGGCGCCGGTTGAGTCTCCGCCGGCTTGTCGCGCGGCGGCGCCAGCGTCGGTTCATTCTTGCCCGCCGCCGGTGTCCAGGATTCGGTCGCGGGCTGCAATTGCGGATCGGTGGTAGCACGATTCAGCGGACGCACCGCCGGCGTCGGCTGGTTATTCGCCCGCGGCGGGGCCAGCGTGGGCACCGGCTCGATGGCCGAGGCTGGCAACACGGCGGTCGCCTGCGCCGTGATCGAGGATGGCCCGGCCGCGCGGATCGGCTTGATGAGCATCGCCGCCAGCGTTTCGGCCGTCGCGCCCGCGGGGGCCACGGCCAATGCGTAATCGGCAATATCGTGGTTATAGCGGCAGACCGAGGCCATCAGCGCCTTCTGCTGGCGATGCTGCTGGTCCAGGCAGCTCACAACCGTCGCTAGCGGGCCTTGCCCCGCGGCCTGGGCTTCCAGGGCCGCACTGAGGGCATCCGTGGCCGCCTGCAAGGCCACCGCATGGGCGTCGATCGCTCGGAAACGCAATGGCAGCGTGCGGTCGATCAGCCGAGCCCGCGGCGGCGCCGGCCGGCCGACGAACATCTCCTGAAAATGGGTCCGGTAAGGACCAACGTGCGGGGAATCGGCGGGCAGGGGCAGCGCGGCGCCCAGCGGAAGCGACATCAGGTGGGCCAATTCCTGCTGCGCGGCCACGGCGTCGGCTTCGGCCTCCTGCTGGGCAGCCGCGGCCGTTGCCTTGGCCCGCCGCCACGAGGCCGCCTCTTCATCCCGGGCCGCCAACCGCGCCAGTTGCCGGCCTTCCTCCCAACACGCTCGATATTCGGACACCGCCTCGGCCAGTCGCCAGTAGGCATGGGTCAACTCGAGTTGCGCCGGCCGCTCTTGCTTGGTCGAAAGTACGGCCACCAGCGTCAGCGGCTGGCCGACCAGCGTGCTCCCGGCAGGCAACGTCATGGCATCGGCGACCATCTGCGGGGGCAGTCGCCGCGCGGGCGCGACGCCGGCCGCCGGCGACAGATTCTGCGCCGGCACCACCGCACTGGGCGCGTCTTGCTGGGGACGCCGCAACAGGCTCACCGCCTCCTCCGGCCTGTCTTGCGGCAGCGGACTGGCCGGTTCGCCATTCCGAGGGGCCAATGTCGGCTGTTGAACCGGGACGGCCGGCGGGGCGGGAAGCACAATCGCTTGACCGGCCACCGGCGCAACGCTCGGAACCTGACCGATCAACATGCAACCCAGCGCAACCGCGGCGAATGACATGGCAAACCTCCTGGTAAAATAGGGTGACTGCGCGTCCCGGCATCCTGACTCGCTTCGCAAATCGTCGGTCAGGCTGTGCCTGACGCCCTTGCTCTGTCAGGCACAGCCTGACCTACGAGCTGAGCCGGTCCGGCCGCTCGAAGAAGGCGGCGACGAGTCGCCGCACTCCAGAGGATAGCGTGACATGTCGGCCCGATTGCGTCAAGAAGGAACGTGGCGGGAACCCCTTGCAACAAAAAAAGGGAAAAATCCAATCTGTGGGCGAAAGCGCCTCGCGCCGCGCGGCGGCCGAGACGGTACAATGGGCGCTCGTCGGCAGAGCTTCACCAACAGTTTTTTGCGAGTCATGACCGCTCCCGAACCCTTGGATCGCGCCAGTCGCCGCTTGCTGTGGGCGACCGGACTGGCGCTGATCGCCTATGCCCTGTTGAGCATCGCCGGCTTGCCGCAGCAGGCCACCGAAGCCATTCGACAGGCCAAAATGCCCAGCGGCCATGCCACGACGCCGGCCGCCCACGCCGCCGAACATCCTTCCTGTTGGACCGCGGCGCCCTTCGTACTGTTGCTGCTGGCGATTGCCGTGCTGCCGCTGCTGCCGGCCGCGGAACACTGGTGGGAGAGCAATCTGCATCGTTTCTACGTGGCCGGGTCGCTGGCGGCGGTCACGCTGGCCTATTATCTTTTCTGCCGCGGTTTCCCCCTGGACGCCGAGTGGCCGGCGCCGCACCGCACCTTGCCGGCCGCCAGCGGCGTGAATCTGGCGATTGCCCGCGACGTCTTGACCCGCGCCGTCATGGGTGAATATGTCCCCTTCATCTTGCTGCTGTTCGGCCTGTACACCATCAGCGGCAGCATCCGCATGGACGCTGCCCTGCCGGCCCATCCTCGCA
>CAYYBU010000267.1:0-5242 GCA_964469945.1 uncultured Planctomycetaceae bacterium | reverse complement strand
CGGCGAGGAGCAATTGTTCTACCTGACCAGCCGCGGCCTGAGCGAAGCCGAGGCGGCCACCATGATCGTCAGCGGTTTCATCGAGCCTCTGGTGAAGGAGCTGCCCATGGAGTACGCCGTGGAAATGAACCGGCTGATCGCGCTGCAAATGGAAGGGACCGTGGGGTGATCCAAACTGCGCTGCAAACCGGCTTCACCCCCGAGGCCTTCGACCGCTTTCTCCGCGAGCGGCGCGAGCCCGATTGGCTAGTGACCTTGCGCCGCGAAGCATGGGACATCTTCTCGTCGCTGCCCCTGCCGGAGCGTCGGCAAGAGGAATGGATGCGGACCGACATTCGCGGCTTCCGGCTGGAAGACTTCACCTTTCCGGAACTCCCCTCTCCCGCAAGCGGGAGAGGGGCAGGAGCCCGGGGACTGTCCCAGTTTTCGTTCGACGTCTCCGCGGGAGACGCCGAAAACGGGGCTGTCCCCTTCCCGCGGCCGCTGCTGGCGGAGAACGTGCAACTGGCCGGCACGGCCGTCTCCTTGGACAGCAGCGCCTACCAGGCCCACCTGGACCCGTACTGGGCCAGCCGCGGCGTCTTGTTCGGCAGCCTGGACCAGATGGTGATCGACCATGGCCCCTTGCTGCGGCCGCACCTGTTGCGGCGAGCAGTCGCGCCCGGCTACGACAAGTTCGCCGCCTTGCAAGCCGCCTGCTGGTCGGGCGGCACGCTGCTCTATGTCCCCAAGGGCGTGGTGATCGAACAGCCGCTGCACATCCTTTCGGCCCTGGGTCCGGGCGGTGTCGACTTGAGCCGCTCGCTGGTCGTGCTGGACGAAGGGGCCGAGGTGACCCTGCTGGCCGAGACCGCCAGCGTCGATGCGTCGGCCACCGGCCTGCATTGTGGCGGCGCCGAGTTGCTGCTCGGGCCCGGCTCCCGGCTGCGCTATGTCCACTTGCAGAACTGGGGCGCCGGTGTGTGGCACTTCGCCCATCAAAAGGCCCTGGTTGGCCGCGACGCTTCCTTGCAATGGACCATCGGCGCCTTGGGCAGCCGCCTGGCCAAGGTCAATCAGCATGTGGCCCTCTGTGGCGAAGGTGCTCGGGCGCAGGTCAACGGCGTCATGTTCACCGACGGGCGGCAGCACCTTTCCTATCACACTCTGCAACATCACCAGGCGCCGCACTGCACCAGTGACCTGCTCTACAAAGGGGCCTTGCAAGGCAGTTCCCGCATCGTGTGGCGGGGTATGATCCGGGTCGATCGCGACGCTCAGAAGACCGACGGCTACCAGCGCGACGACAACCTGATCCTCTCCGAGTCGGCGCGGGCCGATTCGATTCCGGGGCTGGAGATCCAGGCCGACGACGTGAAGTGCTCGCACGGCGCCACCGCCGGGCGCGTGGACGACGAGCAGGTTTTCTACGCCTGTGCCCGCGGGCTGACGCCCCAAGAAGCGATCCGCATGATCGTGGCCGGCTTTTTCCAGCAGGTTTTCGACCGCATCACCATCGAGAGCGTCCGCCATGCGCTGGGTGAGGCGATCGGCCGCCGCATCCGAGAATTCCAGTAAGTCCGGAACTTAGCCACGGATGAAGCACGGATAAGATATGGAACCACAGAGAACACGGAGGGCACAGAGCGGGAAGAAGAAAAGGTGACAACAGAAGTTCTATCCTCTTCTCTGTGTTCCGTGGGCCGAGAGCGACGAATTGCGTGTTGGTAACTTGAAACTTTGGCGTCTTTAAGAAGCGGAGGAGAGGAAGCGTTCCCATGTAGTGCGAAACAAAAACCAACTTCAACAAGACTTTCTGCGGGCCGCCCTGCCTCCGGAAGATCGCCGCACCAAGCTTTCGCCGGTCAAGGCCCTCTTGGTCTTGTTTCGCAACCTGCTCGTCTCCCGCGAACCGATCTATGGCGTGGGCGAATGGGCCGCACGCTACGCCCGGGAAATTCGGAGAAAATGCAAACCAGATTCGCGGAAAGTGGGATTCACTGCCGCGATTGAGGTAGGCGTCAGCGAAGTTCGGATCGATTGCCAGGGCCTGAGTATAGTCCGCTGCGGCCTTGTCCATGGGCGCCCCGGTTCTTACTGGATCGCTTCTTGAGCTTGTCAATCGGCCGCGCGGAGCGGTAGGATGCTGGCCGTGAAAAACGCCGTCCGACATCCATCGCCACTCCCGCCCGTCGAGAGTGGCGTTGATAGTTGGACGGTCGCTTGGCTCCTTGGCAATTTACTGACTCAACACCACCGGAAGCTGTTTTCCCGGCAAAACAACGGCTTGGCCAATGGCACGCGACGAAGAAAAGGGCCGGGAGGGGTACCCAACCCGGAAAATTCACCTTTTGTTGAGCAACACGGCAGGCCGCTACTTGCCCGGAAAAACAAGCCTATCTTGTTTCCCGCCACGCCGTTGTGCCGTGGGAACTTGTTGGTCGACACTCCAGAACGTCAACCGGCCCAGAGCACTGGCAGAGCCAGTGGCAGACGACGGACAGTGTAGCGGCGGCGTTTTCTCGGCAGCGCCCTCACCCTAACCCTCTCCCGGAGGGAGAGGGGACCTTGCTTGGTGCCTTCCCGGAAAGCCTCTGACCGCTGAATGCTGACCGCTGAAAACTGCCGCCCGCGTCAGTCCCACCACCACTGGCCTTTGGCCAACTCGATCTTCGACTGCTCGTGGAGCTTGGCCACCCGACCCTTCTCGTCCGGCAAACGATTCTGCGCGTCCAGGGCCTTGCTGGGATTGATCGCCACGCCGCCGCCCACCGGCGTCATGAGACGATTTCCCCGCCAAATCGCATTGACGGCCGTGGCCACCTGCTTCGGCATGTTGTAGGTCTCCACGGCAAAGGTCTTCTCGTCGCCCAACACGTCCATCTTCCAGGCCGCCTTGGTGTAGAAATCCTCGTGCTGCATGTAAGCCGCCGCCACGGCCAGATCGATCAGGTTCCGCAACTGGGCATACACGGGCGAACGCTCCGCCAATGCCGAATAACGTTGCGTGAAACTGGTCACGAAGGCCTGGCTGGCCGCGTCGCTGCGGCCCACGCTTTGCCGATGCCCCGCGGAAGAAACCATCTCGTCCTCGCCGACCAACTTCACGCCGTCGCCGACCAGTTCCATGGCCGTGCCGTCCTCGCTGGTGCGCACGCACTGGTAGTCGGGAACGAAGAACCAACGCTTCATGGCGTTGCGACTGACCGCGGCCGGGTTGGCCCGATCGACGTAGCTGACCATGCGGATCGGCGGCTTCTCCAGGCCGATGCCGATGAGCTTCATGCGATAGTCGGCCTCGACCATCACCAGGGCGAAATGCGTCCGCGACGAAACGCCGTTGACGCTCACCGTTTGCAGGCCCAGGCTGGTCTGCAAACCTTGCACGATGGTCTGGGTGTCGCCGGGCGTGGCCACCGAGCCGATGCTGCGCAGGAACTGCTGCATGGCGACCAGTCCTTCCTTGGTCGGGTCGATCGAACAGCCGATGAAGCGGGTGGCGCTGCCGCCCGGCGGAAACGCCCGCAGGGCCACCACGAGGTCTTGCAACTGGATCACCGGCCGCCCGCTATTGAGGCCCACCACGCGCTCGAAGCCGTCGGTGACCCAGCCTTCGGCCGGCCCGGCGATGACGATGTCCTGGCTATCCGGATACAAGAAGACATAGCGAACGCGGAGCAGGCCGGCCAGGTTGCGCATCTCTTCGGTGCAGACGCCCTGGTGATCGACGATGGCCTGTTCGAGATGCTTCAGCGAGATGTAACGCAGCTTGCTGAAGGCGGCCAGCTTGGGGGCCAGCGACGACCGCGCGGCGGCGACACGCTCGCGGGTCAACTGTCCGCCCACGTCGGCGGCCGTCCTGGTGCGCAGCACGCCTTCGGCGTCGACCACGACACCGGCGGCCACTTGCCCGAAGACCACCGCGGGAGCGGCCATGACCGTCCCCAGAACCATCAGCGACAAGATCGTCCGGTAACCGAGGCCTTGAAAACGCATGAGTATCAGCTCCTCTACCAGGGGGTGATTATCCGGGTACGCTCCCGTCACGATGGCGACGCGCCGCGCGGCGGGAGCGTGAATTGGACCAAGATCAGGTTAATCGGCAACCGTGCCTATCCTTCGATCATAATTGGGCAAGCTGGGCAAAGCAAGCAGAAGGATGGAGGGGAGACGGCGGCGGCCGTGGCAGTTTGGATATTGATGCAATTCTTATGGGGGGGTATTAGTGCTAACTGACAAGGAAGCGCTCACCGTCTTGTTGTGGGGGCACGCGCGAGCACCTATACTGAGGCGATTCGGATCAGTCGCCATCGTATTCGCGGTACTCACTCATGAGCAAACGTGTCTACATCGAAACCACGATTCCAAGCTATTTGGCCGCGTGGCCGAGTCGCGACCTCGTTCAGGCGGCACGGCAGCAGATCACTCATGAATGGTGGAGTAACGAGCGACAAGATTTTGAGTTGTGCATTTCCCAAACCGTACTTGACGAGGTGGCGGCCGGCGACGCCGATGCCGCGAACAGACGACTGTCTTTCCTTCAGAATCTTCCGCTGCTCGACCTGACCGATGCCGTCAGCGCAGTTGCGAAGGCGATCATGGGTTCCGGCCTTCTGCCGCAAAAGGCGGCGCGCGACGCCATCCACATTGCCGTCTCGTCGGTTCACCACGTCGAGCTTCTGTTGACTTGGAATTGCCAACACATAGCCAATGCCGCAATAATGAAAGAACTGGGCGAAATCGTAGCGCAGTGCGGTTTTGAAATGCCAATCCTTTGCACGCCCGAAGAACTGCTCAGGGACTGACTTTATGGCCCCATTCGACGAGAAACAGACCAGGGACGAGATCGTCCAAGAGGTGCGGAGAATAAAGGAAACGCTGGCGGAGTCCAAGGATTTTGACATTGACCGGATCGTGAACGACGCAAGACAAAAACAGCAAGAAAGTGGGCGCATGGTTATTTCTCCGGCGGTTCGGCAGGGCACCCCCTGATTGAGGAATCGACAATGCGTGATGCTGGTGACCTAGAATTCCCGGGTGCTAAGGGCCCGCGTCAGAATAAGTTGAGCAATTTTATTGAAGCAAAGGCGACCGACGGGCAAACACATCAGCCGTACAGGCATCGGCGGTCGCCTTTGCTTCAATAAAGGAATCACGGGAAAAACTGTCATCTGGCCAATCCGGCCCGTTCAAGACGCGCTGGAAAGACAAACGACGCTGCGCTTGTTTGCCTTCCCATATTTGCTCAACTTATTCTGACGCG
>CAYYBU010000266.1:0-5244 GCA_964469945.1 uncultured Planctomycetaceae bacterium | reverse complement strand
ACCCCAAAACCCCTATTTTTCCAACGTCATTTGAGAGTTTGCAAAAGTCCAGTCATTACTTTGCGTAGAGAATAACGGTCGGGGTTCCAATGTATCCGGCACACTCCGTGTGCTGCCGCTCCATCGGCACACGGAGTGTGCCGGATACGTCAATGCAACAAGGTCGCGGCCGAGAGTTGGGCCCAGTCGGCCAGTCCGCCCCACCAGACGAACAACCCGACGAGGAAGGCGGCCATCACGGCCGTGTAGGCGCCCGGCACGGAGAACAAGGAAATGGACGGAGCCATGCGGTCGGCCGGCTCCGGCGCCAGCACCATCACCCGCACCACGCGGAGATAATAGAACAGGCTGAGCACCGTGTTCAGTCCGCCGATCGCCAGCAGGGCCAACAGGCGGGCATCGAACAGAGCGGCAAAAATGGTGAACTTGGCGGTGAAGCCGGCCAGCGGCGGCAACCCCACCAGGCTGAAGAGGATGATGGCCATCGAGACGGCCAGCCCCGGCGAGCGCCGCACCAGGCCGGCGTAGTCCTCAATGTTTTCGCTCCCCAGTTCGTTGCGGAGGAAGGCCACCACGGCGAAGGCGCCGAGGTTCATGAACAAGTAGATGCTCAGGTAGATCAGCAGGGAGGCCACGGCCGCCCGCGCGCCCAGGCCGTCGCCGCGACCGGCCAGCACGACCGCGGCGGCCACGGGCATCATCATGTAGCCGGCATGCGCGATGGAGGAATAGGCCAACAGGCGTTTCATGTTGGTCTGGCCGTAGGCGGCCAGGTTGCCGAAGGTACAGGTCACGGCCGCCAGCAGGCCGATCAGGCCGGCGATATACAGCCGCGCCGGACCGGTGGCGGAGAATAGCAGGGCCAGGCGGACCAGCAGGCCCAGGGCGGCGGCCTTGGAGGCCACGGAGAGGAAGGCGGCCACTTCGGCCGGGGCGCCCTCGAACACGTCGGGGGCCCAAAAGTGGAACGGCACGGCGGAAAGCTTGAAGGCCAAGCCGACCATGAGCATCAGTCCCCCCAGCACCAGCACGACATAGCGATCCAGGTGGGCGGGATCGTGGAGGATTTCGGCCAGCCGGCTGGCCATGGTGGGCAGATGAGCACTGCCCAGCACGCCGACCAGGAGGCTGATGCCGTAGAGCATCACGCCGGCGGACGCCGCGCCGAAGATGGCGTATTTCAGGGCCGCCTCGCTGCTCTTGCGGCGATGCCGCAGCAGGCCGGCCAGCACGTAGCAGGGCACGCTGGCCATCTCGATCCCCAGCAGGATGATCAGGGCGTGATTGGCCGAGACCATCAGGCACATGCCCAGCGTGGCCCCCAGCACGAGCAGATAGAATTCGGCCGCGTCGTCGCGGTCGGGCACGCCCGAGATGCGGGTCAAAATGGTAAACAGCAGCACGAACAGCAGCAGCAAACCGCGCAAGGCGATCGAGAAGCTGTCGCAGACCAACATGCCGGTGAACAGGGGCGTCTGGTGGCCGAAGAACGGATCCGCCCCCGCTACACCGTGGGGAATAGCCAGATACAACGCGGCCGCGATGCCCAAGAGCATGACGTAGAACGGGCTGGCCTTCCAGCTTGGCGCCGCCATCCGCACCATCAAGAGGAGCACGATCGTCGCGCAGATGACCAGTTCCGGCCGGAACGCCAGCAGCGATTGGCCGAGCGACTGATTCAGGGCTTGTTGGAGCAGTTCGTGGAAATTCACGGTTTCGGCGGCTCCTTCGAGTCGAGGTTCAATGGCAGCGGGTAGACCTTGGCGCCATTGATTCGCACCTCGTCCACGTTGTTGAATCGCACCCCGTCCTCGTCGGGCCTGGCCCATGCCGGCTCGGGCACGGTGACCTCGCGGCCCCGCGGCGGCACATACCTGGTCTGCGCGGGTGCCACTGGCTCTGCCAGTGCCTTGGATGGGTCAACCTCTGAGGGCATTGCAGGCCGCGAACCGAGGTCAGCACTGGCAGAGCCAGTGGCACCCGTTCCGTCATCAACACGGGACGCAAGAGTTCCCTTGGTCGGCGGTTTGATCGTGGCGTCCTGCGATCCGTTCGCCGCGCGGTCATTTCTCACAGTCCAAGCGGTCAAGTCGTTGACCACTTTGTCCGTGCTGGGGGCGGTGTAATTCAGCAGTGCCTGTGGATAGATGCCCAACACGATGGCCATGACCACCAGCGGCACGGCAATGGCGATTTCCCGCGTGCTCATGGGCCGCAGGGCCTCGGCGTGCGGACCTTTGTACTCGGGGCCCAGGTAGACGCGCTGGATCGTCCAGAGGATGTAGCCGGCCGTGAGAATGACAACCGACGCGGCCACTACGGCCAGCACCATGCTGTAGTTCCACGAGGCCAGCACGACGAACACCTCGCCGATGAAACCGCACAGCCCGGGCAGGCCCAGGGCGGCGAAGAAAATCACCGTGGAAAGGCCGGCATAAGTGGGCATGCGCTGGAACAGCCCGCCGAACTGGTCCACGTCGCGGTGGTGGACGCGGTCGTAGAGGACGCCCACCAGGAAGAACATGCCAGCCGAGCTGATACCGTGGGCGATCATCTGGAACATGGCGCCGCTGACGCCCATCTTCCAATAGTCCGAGTCGTAGAAGTTTCCGGCCGCGGCGCTCCAGACGCCGATGCCCAGCAGCACGTAGCCCATGTGGCTCACGGAACTGTAGGCCACCAGCCGCTTGAAATCCTTCTGCGCCAGGGCGGCCAGGGCCCCGTAGACCATGCTCAGCACGCCGACGCCGCAGACGATCCAGGCCAGGCTATAACCGGCGGCCGGGCAAATCGGATAGCAGATGCGCAGCACGCCGTAGCCGCCCATCTTCAGAAGCACGCCGGCCAGAATCATCGAGATGGGCGTGGGCGCTTCGACGTGGGCGTCGGGGAGCCAGGTATGCACGGGCACGGCCGGCAACTTGATCACGAAGCCGATGAACAGCAGGATGAAGGCCCAGAACTGGATCGACTTGCCCCAAAGCAGCGTCTGGTTGAAGGGCGAGTTCTCCATTTGCCCCATAGCGGTCAAGGCCAGGATGTTGAAGGTATGGATCGGCCGGACGGCATGTGAGGGGGATGGAGCCGATTGGCCTTCCGCGGGCACGACGCCGTCGGCGTGGCGCGTATCGAGGGTGGTCTCGCTGACGATCGGTCCCACGTGGCAGGCGATGCGCTGCTGCGGCGTCAGGCGGTTCAGGTCGCTGGCGAAGTAGAGCATCAGCAGGGCGATGAGCATCAGCACGCTGCCGACCAGCGTGAAGAGGAAGAACTTGATGGCGGCATACTCGCGCCGCGGACCGCCCCAGATGCCGATGAGGAAGTACATCGGCAGCAGCATCACTTCCCAGAACACGTAGAAGAGGAAGAAGTCCAACGCCATGAAGACCCCCAACATGCCCGTTTCCAGGAGCAAGAAGAGGATGCAATAGCCTTTCACGTACTTGGCGATCGGCCAACTGGTGGCCATGGCCAACATGCTGAGAAACGAGGTGAGAATGACCAGCGGGAAGCTGATGCCGTCGACGCCCAGCAGATAATAGATGTTGAACGACGGAATCCAAGGCCGGGCGATGACGTGCTGCATGGCGGCGGCGCCGAACTGGAAGCCGGCCGGGTTGCTGCCGCCGCCGAAGGGCAGGGCCATCCAGACGGTCAGCAGGAAGACCAGCAAGGTGGCGAGAAAGGAGAAGTGCTTGATCGACTCCTCCCGCTGCCGCGGCACGAAACACAGCAGCAACGCCGCCAGCGCCGGCAGGAAGATGACCAGGGTCGAGACCGTTGCGGGATCGATGAACATGCTTGATTATTCTCCAAACCGAACGTAGCAGGCACACGCCGTGTGCCGCCCGCCGGTCGCGGCACACGGCGTGTGCCTACTACAATTCACGGGGAAGCCAAGGCGTAATTCCAATAAAAACTGGCCAGGATGAACAGCGCCACGGCGCCGATGGCAATGAACATCACGTACTGCCGCACGTTGCCGGTCTGCACGGCGCGAAGCCGCGTGCCAACCGCGTAGGTGCCGCGGGCCGCCAGTGCGACCAGGCCGTCGACGAAAGTGCGGTCGATCCAGTCGTCCAGCCGGGCGATCGCGCCCACCAGTCGGGCGGAGCCGTCGGCCAGCCAGTCGATACCGCGACGGTCGATCTGGGCCACGGCCCCGGCGATCCATAGCACGGGCCGCACGAACAGAAACGCATACAGCTCGTCGAACCACCACTTATGCAAGAGGAAGCGATGCAGCGGCGCGAACTGCCGGGCGATTTCCACTGCGCTGATGGATCGCAGCGCGTAAATGATCGTGGCCAGCAGGAAACCGCCCAGCGCTGCCCCAAAGGCCCACAGCGAAGCGGGCTGCTCGATCGCGGCGTCTTCATGGGCGATGTGCTCGGCCGGATGGATCACCCGGGGCGACAGCCAACCGCTGCCATCGGCCATGCCCGCCGGACGCGCTTGCTCCAGCAGCGGCTGCAGGCCCAAGTGGGTCCAGGGGACGTTCCAGCCGGCGCAGGCGGCCAACGTGGCCAGCAACACCAGCGGGGCCAGCATGGCGCGGGGCGACTCGTGGGCGTGCTGGTAGACATGCTCGTCGCGCGGCCGGCCGGCGAAGGTCAGGTACCAGAGGCGGAACATATAGAAGGCGGTGATCGCCGCCCCCGTGGCCGCCAGCCAGAACATCCAGCCGTGCAGGCCGTTTTGATTGCCGAAAGAGAGCAACTGGGCGAGGATCATGTCTTTGGAATAGTAGCCGCTCAGGCCGACCAGCAACGGGATGCCCGCCCCGGAAATGGCCAGGCAGCCGATGAGCATGGTGCCGGCCGTCCAGGGCATTTTCTTCCACAGGCCGCCCATCTGCGGCATCTCGTTGCTACCGGTGGCGTGAATCACCGAGCCGGAACACAAGAACAGCAGGGCCTTGAAAAAGGCATGGGTGAAGAGGTGAAAAATGCCGGCCAGCCAGCCGCCGACACCCAGGGCCAACATCATGTAGCCCAACTGGCTGACGGTCGAGTAGGCCAACACGCGTTTGATGTCGGTGGCCGTGATGGCAATGGTGGCGGCGATGAAGAGCGTGATCGCGCCCGTGTA
The DNA here is from genome assembly GCA_964469945.1 of uncultured Planctomycetaceae bacterium. GTDB lineage: Bacteria > Planctomycetota > Planctomycetia > Pirellulales > Thermoguttaceae > CAYYBU01. Next base: position 153 of record CAYYBU010000266.1, on the reverse strand, counting down.
GGCGATCACCAGCAGCACCTCGGGCGTGAAGAGCGGGTAGCAGCGGGCGACCAGGTAGACGCCGGCCGCGACCATCGTGGCGGCATGGATCAAGGCGCTGACCGGCGTGGGGCCTTCCATGGCGTCGGGCAACCAGACGTGCAGCGGGAACTG
>CAYYBU010000265.1:0-5270 GCA_964469945.1 uncultured Planctomycetaceae bacterium | reverse complement strand
TCAACCTGCGACATCAAGTGTTCCGTCAAACTTCCTTGTGGTGCAGACGCAAAGGGGGTCAAAGGGGACAGTCCCCGTTTTGCGACGGAGCCTCGGGGTAGCGCCTGCGGAAAAAGGGGACAGGCACCGTGGCGGCAACCTTTCTGCTTGCGCCACACCGCTTTGTGCCACGGAGCCAGTCCCCCTTTTCCGCGAACCTTGGGCAGTGGTACTAGGTGGATCGCGAGCTGGCTGGGTCGGCGTTACGCAACACGGAGCCCGGCTTGACCGGCGCCGCGCCGTCGGCCGCGGGCGGTTGCGGCGGCGGCACCATCGGCGGACGCTGGGCGTCCGGCACGACGGGGACCATCGGCGCGGGCGCCGTCACCGTCGGCACGACCACCGCATCGACCGTCTCGCCGCAGACATTGATCGGCACGCGGCAGCAGACCGTGCGCGGCACCGTGTAGGTGTAGGTCACCGGGATCCGTTTCTCGACGCAATGCGGAATGCGAACCGTTTCCTGGTAAGCCGCCATGCGGCACACCTGGTACGGCACGCGGTCCACGTGCTGTTCGTAGACCATTTTACAGGTCTGCACGGGCACCTTGCGCACGCACTGCTGGCAGACCATGTGGCACACTTGCACCGGCACCTGCTGCGCCACCCGTTCCACCACCGGCTTGCAGACGGTAAAGGGGATCTTCCGCACGCACTGTTCCTGCACGATGCGGCAGGTCTGGTAGGGCACCTGGCGGTGGACCTGCTCTTGCCGATAGCTGCACACTTGCACCGGCACCTGCTCGCTGATGACTTGCGGAACATAGCTGACCTGCTGCACCTGGTGCGGCACCACGTTGGGATGCCACACGTGGGTCACGTCATAGCGGCCATGCTGGGTGGGCACCCAATACAGCCCGGCGCGCCGGTAGACGGTCGCCCCCGTCACCGGATCGACCGCACAGGCGGCGGACTGCCAAGCAAGTGTGTGGTAGGGCCAGGTGGGCGTCATCACCGTCTGATCCACGTAGCAACCCTGATCGACCAACTCCGTGTGGCATGTGGTCACGGGCTGATAGACGGTGTGGCATTGCGTGCGATAGGCCGTCTCCACCACCGGCCGATTCACCAGGTAGCACTCATCGCGGAACGCGGTCTCGGTGACCGGACGATTGACCACGTAGCGCTCCTCGCGACAACCGGTCTCCTGCACGTAGCGGACCACGTTGTAGCTGCAATCGCGCATCTGCGTTTCGTAGACCGGCCGGCTGACCGTATAATGTTCCTCGCGCTGGCAGGTTTCCACCACCGGCCGGGCCACCGTGTAATGCGACTCGCGGGTGGCGGTCTCCCAGACGGGGCGATAACGCGTCTCCTGGCGATCTTCGTAGGCCGTCGCGTATTCGATCCGATAGGCGGTCACCTGGTGCTGCTCGCAAACCGTCTGATAGACCAGCCGATACTCTTGCCCCTGGCAGGTGGCGCAGGCTGCCGGCGACGAACACGAAGGACACTGCGCAGCCGCGGGCTGCGCGGCCACTAGACATGCGGATAAGGCCAACAGGTTACGAATCGACGCGTTCATGTTGCATTCACCTCGGCGGTCTTGTGCGACCGGCCACTCGATTTTACGGTTGCCCGTCTGGAAGGCAAGCCGCGAACCATCTCTCCTAATGAGTCTGCCAGACAGAACCAAGAACTGCAAACGGTACCGCAGTCTGTCTAGAAGCTTATAGGTCATTACCCGCACGCCGGCAAGGAGTTAGAATTTCAAGAAATTTTCAAGTCCATTTCTCCGCTTGCCGACAGTGTTTTCGGACCCATCGACCTAAGCGGCGTTGGATCAGGCACTTGTGGCCACAATTTGCCTAATCGTTATAATCAGGAACAGTAACCGTTCACAGGGCGGGGAAGAAGGGGACAGGTCCATGTTTTCGGACCACGACATCCCTGCAAATCACGCGCAGTGGCCGAAAAATGGACCAGTCCCCGCCCGCCCTGTGAACGGTTAATCAGGAGCAACCCACATGGCGCCATGCGATACCTGAATCTGACCTTAGCGACCGCGGCCGAGAACCTGGCCTTGGACGAAGCCTTGTTGGACGAGGCCGAGTCAAGCGACCAGCCCGCGGAGACGTTGCGCTTCTGGGAAGCCGAGCGGCCGCTGGTCGTGGTGGGGCGCAGTTCGCAGCTTGCCGCCGAGGTCCACCAAGAGGCGTGCCGGGAGCTGCAAATCCCGGTGTTGCGCCGCGCCAGCGGCGGCGCGGCCGTCGTCGCCGGGCCGGGATGCCTGATGTACGCCGTCGTGCTGAGCCTCGAGAGGCGGCCGATGTTGCGGGCCGTGGGCCAGGCCCATTGCTGCGTGTTGGCGATGCTCACCGCGGCGCTCGGGCCGCTGGTTCCGGACTTGAAATTCCACGGCATCAGCGATCTGGCCCTGGGGCAGCGCAAGGTCTCCGGCAATAGCCTGCGGGTGAAACACGGCCATCTTCTCTATCACGGCACGCTGCTTTACGATTTTCCCCTGGAGTTGATCGGCCGGCTGCTGACCATGCCGCCGCGACAGCCGGAATATCGCCGCGCCCGGCCGCACGACGCCTTCGTGGCGAATTTGCCCCTGTCCGCGGAGGCGATTCGCCGGGCGGTGGCGTCGATCTGGGATGCCGCCGAGCCGTATCCCGATTGGCCGCAAGCCCGCACGGCCCGGTTGGTCGCGGAGAAATACGGCCGCCGCGAGTGGAACGAGCAGGGGCGTTCAGAATAGCGTATAGATGAAGGGGGCTGCGGCGCTGCTGCCCAGGGCAATCAAGGCCGCGACCAACAACAGCACGATGACGATCGGCGTCAGCCACCACTTCTTGTTGTAGCGGAGGAAGTCCCAGAATTCGCGCAGCAAGCCGGGCTGGGCCTCGGCCGCGGCGGCGGCAAAATCGACTGCTTGCGCACTTTCCTCAGGGCTGGTCGAATTTCCGGAACTGGTCATGGAAGTTGTGGCAGGAGAAAGGGTTGGTTATCGAAGCAGCCGGTGATCGAATCGTCGATGAAGTTGCAGGCCGAGCGGTCTCGGAACGCTTTCTATTCTACCGCGTTCAGCAGGGAGTTGAAAGGGTGGGAAGCAGGGGTCAGGAGAACTGCAAAGTCTGACGCGAAGGGGTCAGGTCCATGTTTTCGGACAAGGCTTTGCCTGAAAAACCGGGCGTTCGAGCCGAAAAATGGACCAGACCCCGACTTTGCAGATCTCCTGAAGAAGAGGCGAACGCCGCTGCTTGCGTTCTTGGATTGGTTGTCGTATTTTGGTATTCGCTTGCCCCCCGCAGCTCGGGCCAAGGGATCGTGATTGATTCCCCCAAGATGTCCACAAACAGCGAAAGGTTTGGCGATGCTGCTAAAGTGTCATTTTTTTCTATAATGACTTGTTCGAGGCAGGGTCGATGGCTAAGATTGCTTGACTTGCTTGCGCAAGGGCCGCCATCCGTGTAGACCGAGCCAATCCCCCGGGAATTTGCGATGAAAGCAGCCGAACTGTTCGTGCGTTGCCTGGAAAACGAAGGCGTCCGATACATTTTCGGCCTCCCCGGGGAAGAAAACATCGACATCATGGACGTCCTCCTGGACAGTCCGATTCGCTTCATTTGCACTCGCCACGAACAGGGCGCCGCCTTCATGGCCGACGTCTACGGGCGGCTGACCGGCCGGGCGGGCGTGTGCCTGGCGACGCTGGGGCCCGGCGCCACCAACCTGGTGACCGGGGTGGCCGACGCCAACATGGACCGCGCGCCGCTGGTGGCCATTTCCGGCCAGTCGGCCACTACGCGGATGCACAAGGAGAGCCATCAGACCCTCGACCTGCTGAATCTGTTCGAGCCCATCTCGAAGTACCGCACGGCGGTGGTGGCGCCGGAAACCATTCCCGAGGTGGTGCGCAAGGCTTTCAAACAGGCCGAGACCGAGAAGCCCGGCGTCAGCTATATCGATTTTCCCGAAGACATCGCCAAGATGAGCGTCGTCGGGAAACTGCCCTTGAAGGTGCAGCGTCCCATGCAGCCGGTGCCGCCGCCGCAGAAGATCCGCCAGGCCGCCGACATCATTTCCAACGCCAAGTATCCGCTCATCATGGCCGGCAACGGCGTCATCCGCGCGCGGGCCAGCCAACAATTGCAATCTTTCGCCACCAAGCTGCGCATCCCCGTCACTTCCACTTTCATGGCCAAGGGCGTCGTGCCCTTCTCGCACTGTCTTTGGCTGGGCGCGGTGGGCATGCAAGCCCACGATTACGTGGCCTGCGGCTTCGACCGCGCCGACGTCATCATTTGCGTTGGCTACGACATGGTCGAGTACCCGCCGAGCTTGTGGCATCCCAGCAAGGACCGCCAGATCGTTCACATCGATCCCGCGCCGGCGGAAGTGGATGAACACTATATCGTGGCCTGCGGCGTGCTGGGCAACATCGGCGCTGCGCTGGACGGCATTGCGGAACTGGCCAGGCCACAACAACATTATCCTTACGCCGGCCTGTGGCAGGCGATCATGAACGAATTGTGCGAATATGCCGACGACCCCTGTTTCCCCATGAAACCGCAGCGAATCGTTTGGGACTTGCAGCGCACGCTGGCCGCCGAGTGCAATGTCGTCTGCGACGTCGGCGCGCACAAGATTTGGATGGCGCGGATGTATCAGCCCGAGCGACCCAATTCGTGCATCATCTCCAACGGCTTTGCGGCCATGGGGATCGCAGTGCCGGGGGCCATCGCCGCCAAGCTGGCTTATCCGGATCGGCCCGCCGTGGCCGTCACCGGGGACGCCGGCTTCATGATGAACTCTCAGGAGATCGAGACGGCGCTGCGCATCGGCACGCCGATCGTGATCGTGATTTGGAACGACTACGGCTACGGCCTGATCGAGTGGCACCAACTGCGACATTTTGGCCGGCCTGCCTTCATTCGCTTCCAGAACCCGGATTTCGTGAAATACGCGGAGAGTTTCGGCGCGAAGGGATACCGGGTCGAGGCCGCCGATCAACTGCGTCCCATCTTGAAGCAGGCCCTGGCCGACAATACCGTCGTGGTGATTGACTGCCCGGTAGACTATGCGGAGAACATGAAACTGACCGAGAAGCTGAGGAAAATGGTGTGTCCGTTGTGAGAGGGCTGCTTATGTGTGATCATTATCCCCTGCTGGTTCCCGGGGCCGAGGCCGACGGGCGGAACTCCGAGGTCTTCGCGCCGTTCGACCGCGCGCGGATCGCCAACGTCGCGTTTGCCGGTCGCGCCGCGATCGACCGCGCCTTGCAG
>CAYYBU010000264.1:0-5275 GCA_964469945.1 uncultured Planctomycetaceae bacterium | reverse complement strand
GTCTCGGTGGCCGCCGTTTCTGCAATAGCCGTATCGTGCGCTGGCACGCTGACGATCACCGCCAGGATCGTGGCCAGAAACAGGCTGCTGACCCGAGGACTGTCCCGATCTTCGTCCGTCGTCTCCGTAGGAGACGCCGAAAATGGGACTGTCCCCTTCGCGGCAGCGCAGTGCTCAAGTGTGGTCATTACCATTCCATAAATCGAGGTGTGTTCCTCCGGCGCCCGCGCCGGCGTCAGGACAAGAGATTCCACAATCAGGGGGGTACGTGTGGCGGGTTTTCGGGCGGGCTGAACTCTTTTCGGTTTCCGTACCGAATCCTCGGTACACTCCTGAATAATCACACAGGGCGGGCGGGGACTGGTCCATTTTTCGGCCACGGAGCGTGATTTGCAGGGATGACGCAGCCCGAAAACATGGACCTGTCCCCTTCTTCCCCGCCCTGTGAACGGTTACATAATCATACTACGCACAAGGATGTTCAAGTGTGCGAATAGTTATTGTCCCGCTTTGCGGGCAGGAGTGCAAGGCCGATGGCCGGGGCGGAACAGAGCGCAGACTCGCTACTATGCGCCGTTTGCCATCGTGCAGGCTCTTGTCGTGGCGAGAGCGTGATGGGCGATCAGAAAAGGCGCTAATCACGTCCCCATCTCCCGTCGGAGAGGGGGGCCGGCGTCCATTTTCAACCGTGCGCGAGCACGTCCCGATAAACGGCCGCAACATCGGCCGCCATCCGGCTTTCGGAGAACCGCTCCGCATGGCGTCGCAGACAAGCGGCTCGCAGGGCGTGCCAATCCACCTCGCCCTCGACGATCCGGCGGATCGCCCGGGCCAAATCCTGCGGATCACCGGCCGCGGCCAGCAGGCCCTCTTGGCCATCGCGGACCGCCTCGGGAATGCCCTCGACCCGCGTCGTCACGATGGGCAACCCGGCCGACATGGCTTCCAACAAGACCATAGGCAAGCCCTCGCCGAACAGGCTGGGAAGCACGAACAGATCCATTTGCGCCAACTGGCTGTCGATGTCGCGTTGAAAACCGATCCAATCGACGGCGCCGCCGAGGCCTAGTTGCTGAGTCAGTTCCTTGACCTGCTGGCCGTAGCGGGCCGTTTCGAAGTCGCCCACCGCGCGGAGCCGGATCGCCAAACCTTGCCGCCGCAGCGCGGCCAGGGCACGCAACAGCGTCTCGATCCCTTTCCGCGGCCGGAACAGGGCGACCATGCCCAAGGTCCACGTCCGCTTGCCCGCTTCCCGCACCGGCACCGGGCGGCGCGCCGGCACGCCGTTGGGAATGACCGCAACCCTGTCGGCCGCGTAACCTTGCCGCCGTGCGTATTGGGCCAGACTGGCGGAAACGGCAACCAAGGCCGCGGCCCGCCGCAATCCCATGTGTTCCGCCCAAGCGTTCAGGCGATCCTGCCAGGGGCGCATCGTATCGCGATCCGTCGGGCTGTGGATGTGGTGGACCAGGGGAACGCCCGTGATGGCCGACGCCAGCCCGCCCACCATCGCGCTGCGCACTGAATGCGAATGGATGAGGCGAAAACCGCCTTGGCGAACCAGCCGGGCCAATTTCAACGCCGGCCGCAGGTCGAAGCGGTTCCGCATGGGCGTCTCGTACAACATGGTGGCCTGCGTCTGCCGCATGGCGGCAAAACGTCCCGGCTTCAGGCAGACCTGGGCGACCTCGAACCCCAACGCCCCCAAGCTTCCCGCCAGCAGATCTTGCACGCGTTCCGCGCCCGCATAATGCTCGCCATTGATGACGTGCAGCACGCGAACGGTCTCGCTGGAACGGGCGGCGGCGGGACGGCCGTGCCCGGGTTGCGGTGGACACGCGATCGAGCATGTAGCGGTCATGATGAGCCTGCGTGAAGATGTCTCCCTCTCTCCTGCCCGTGGAAGATAGGCCAGGGGGGAGGGCGGTCCGGTTTCGCTCGACATCTGTTAGGGCAAGCTGCGTGCCAACCGCTCAAAAGACCCCGTGGAGAAGATCGGACGATGTGCGCAACTGCTGTTGCTGCCATCGGTTATGTCGGTGATTCGCAGCTCGCGCCGCCGCCGGCCGCGGGCAGCAAGCGTCGCATGTCCCCGCCCAGAACGCCACGCATGATGCCCAAACGCATCGGTTGTTGACCGCGATCAACATCTTTCCCGAAGTCGTGGCCCATGCTATCCTACCCGCGGGGCGTGCGGAAGAAGGGGACAGGTCCATGTCTTCGGACCACGTCATCCCTGCAACTCACGCGTAGTGGCCGAAAAACGGGGACTGTCCCAATTTTTGTGGCAGGAGGCCACGAAAATGGGACTGTCCCCTTCGGTCGCACATGCGACGGCAGGACAAGGAGTTCGATATGCAAGCGCCGGCGGCGAAGCCACTGATTTCCCTGGTTGTCCCTTGCTACAACGAAGAAGACGTCTTCCCGTACTTGAAGGCGGCGCTGGCCGGCATCGCCGATCGACTGGGCGCCAAGTTCCGCGTGGAAATGGTTCTGGTCGATGACGGCAGCAAGGATGCGACGTGGCAGCAGATCTGCGCCTTTTCTCAAGAGGATCTGCGCGTGCGCGGGGTGGCCCTCTCCCGCAACTTCGGACATCAAATGGCTCTGACCTGCGGATACGATCTTGCCGAGGGCGATGCCGTCGTGTCGCTGGACGCCGACCTGCAAGACCCGCCCGGAGTGGTCCTGGAGTTGGTTGAGAAGTGGCAGCAGGGTTACGACGTCGTGTACGCGGTGCGGAAGACACGCGCTGGCGAGACCCGCTTCAAACGATGGACCGCCGCAATTTTTTATCGCATCATCCGCGCACTGGGGGCCGCCTACGTGAAGCCCGACACCGGCGACTTCCGGCTCATGAGCCGGTGCAGCCTCGATGCCCTGCGGCAAATGCACGAACAGCACCGCTTCATCCGCGGCATGGTGGGATGGGTCGGTTTCCGCACGGCCGACGTGTTCTATGAACGGGAACCCCGCAAAGCCGGCCAGACCAAGTACCCGCTGCGGAAAATATTGGGGTTCGCCGTCGATGCGATCGTCTCCTTTTCCACGCTCCCGCTACGGGTTTCCTTCCTGGCGGCGTTGTTGCTTTCCGTGTCGATCCTCGGCTATTTGGGTTATGCAGCCTTGAAATACGTCCTCTTCGGTGTTCCGCTCGTGCCCGGATGGTCGAGCCTGATCTTGGCCACCGTCTCCTTGGGCACCATGAATTTAATTTGCCTGGGCATCCTGGGCGAGTACGCGGGACGCATCTACGAGCAAGTAAAGCAGCGACCGTTGTATCTGGTGCGAGAAGTGGTGCGGACGCCTGGCCCCCGCGCGACGACGGCGGAGGAAAGTCCAGGTCCGACGGCATAAATCGCCGCGCCGCGGGACCTGTACGGTTTTCTGTGTCAACCGTGCGGCCGAGGGGGACAGTCCCATTTTCGTGGCCTCCTGCCACAAAAATCGGGACAGTCCCCGCCGCGGGCCGTTCAGTTGTCAGATTCGAGATCCGAAGTTTCGGACTTCCGCAGTAGCATCTGTAACTCGCGGCCTCCGCACAGCCAGTAGGCCACGCCGTAGACCGCGGCGGCCAGCGTGATGGGCACGCCGACCCGCAAGGCCGCGTTGAGCAGGCCGGCGGTCGAGGGAATCGATCGCAAGACGGCGTAGGCCGTCAGCGCCATGAGAACGGTCGCCACCGTGGTGCGCGCGGCGGCGGCGGCCAACGACCGCCAGTCGAGCGGGGCCTGGCGTTTCGAGAAGAGCACGGCCAGCACGAGCAGTTCCACGGCCGCCGACAAGGCGGTGGAGACGCCCAGGCCGGCCTCGGCCAACGGCCAGATCAATACCAGGTTCAAGGCCAGATTTAAGGCAACGACCAGGGCCCCCACGCGCACCGGCGTGGTACAGTTGCCCATGGCATAGAAGCCGCGCACCATGACGGGCGAGGCACAGTAGGCCCACACGCCCAGCGCGTAGGCGGCGATCATGCGGGCGGCCCGCGCCGTGTCGTCGGCGGTGAAGTGGCCGTGTTCAAACAACAGTTTCGCCAAGGGCTGGGCCAATACGATCAAGCCCACCCCGGCCGGCACGCTCAGGCAGAGCACCAGGCGGAGCCCCAGCGTCAGGTCGGCGGCCAGTTCGCGGCGGCGGCCGTGGGCGGCGTGGCGGCTGAGCAGCGGAAAGATCGAGGCGGCCATGGCCATGCCCACGATGCCCAAGGGAAACTGGTACAAGCGTTCGCCGATATAGATGGCGGCGGCCGCGCCTTGGCGGAGCGGATAATGCACCGCGCCGCCGAGCCAGGGGATGGTCTGCGGACCGTTCGGCGCGGCGGCCAGCCCCAAGGCGATCAAGCTATCGGTGAAGGTGTTGATTTGCGTGACGGCCAGGCTGAACAACATGGGGGCCAGCGCGCGGCCGATCTGCGTCATGCCGGCGCGGCTGGCCCGCCAGTCATATTCAAAGCGAAACCCCAACCGGTATAGCACGGGCAGTTGCACGCCGAGCTGGAGGACGCCGGCCACGAGGATGCAAACGGCCACCACGTAGGCCTGGGCCGCGGCATTGGGGGCGAACCAGGGGGCAATCACCCACACGCCCGTCAGCCAGCAGACGTTCAGCAGCGTGGGCGTCAGGGCCGGAACGCTGAAGTGCGAGAGGGCCTGCAGGGTGGCGGTCACCTGGGCGGCCAGGCAGATCAGCAGCATATAGGGAAGCAGCGTGGCAGTCAGTCCCAGCAGCAGGCGCAGCTCCGGGTCGCCGCCGCTGAGCAACCACATGGCGGCCACGATGGCCTCGCCCGCCAGCACCACGCCGGTCAGCAGCACCGTGAGCCAAACCAGCATCACGCTGACCAGTTGCCAGGCGGTGCGGGAGTCCTTTTCCAGATGCGTGGTGACGACCGGCAGGTAGCTGGCCGTCAAGGCGCCTTCGCCGAACAACTGGCGGAACAGGTTGGGGATGCGATTGGCGACGACGAAAGCATCCATGACGCCCTGTGCGGCCAGACCGAACAGGGCGGCGGTGGCCATGTCGCGGACCATTCCCAGCACGCGACTGGCCAAGGTGCCCAGCCCGGTGACCAGGGCACCGGCGATCAGCGAGTGACGGTTCGTGCGATGCATGGAGGCCGGAGGATTGGCAAGAACAAATGCAAATCCGGACGCCCACCGGACCGCGATTGCCATCCTAACACGCGGGAGATACCCGGGAAAGGGCATCACGGGATGGGGGCGTATCCGGCACACTCCGTGTGCCGCCGGGCGAACGGCACACGGAGTGTGCCGGA
>CAYYBU010000263.1:0-5275 GCA_964469945.1 uncultured Planctomycetaceae bacterium | reverse complement strand
GTGCTCCCGCGCTCGGGCAAGTTGGCGTGGGCAGTGTCGGCAATTTGTCGACCGTACCGGAGCCGGGGACGATGGCGTTGCTGATCGCCGGGGCGATTTGTGGGTTGGCGATATACCGGAAGCGGCAAGGGTCGTGACGACACGAACCGTTAGCGAAGTTTCCTAAAGTACCTTTGCGGGCGCGAAGGCATGGCGGGTGGCGAGGATGGTCTCCGGGGCGAGTCGTCGCGCTTTTACCCTCGTCGAGCTCCTGGTTGTCATCACGATCATCGGCATCCTGGTGGCGCTGCTGTTGCCGGCGGTGCAAGCGGCGCGTGAGTCGGCACGGCGGGTGCAGTGCGCCAACAACGTCAAGCAAATTGCCTTGGCGGCGCAGTCGTATTCCGAAGCGCTGGGCGTCTTTCCCGCCGGCGGGATCCAGGCGAAACCCAACCCCACCGCCAACCTCAACGGCTGGAATCGCCCGACGACCAATGACTTTTCCAACAACTTCACCTGGGCCACGCTGATCCTGCCCTACCTCGAACAGGACAACGTCTACCGCATGTACGATTTTTCGCAGCCGCAGGTGAGTGCGGTGAATGCGACCGCTCGCTCGCAAACGATCGTGACCTACCTTTGCCCGGACGACACGTTGCAGATCAACGAGCCGCAGCCGGGGGAGGCGGGCTGGCAGCAAGCGGCGGCGTCGGGCGGCATCTGGAACTGGCAGGTCTATGCGCGGATGCGGCTGAACTATGCCGCCAACTACGGCAATACGGGCTATGCCCAGGTCGATATGGGCGGAGTCACGTTCCTCGGCGGCATGTTCACCGACGGCGCCGGCATGAATGCCGCCAGCATCCACGACGGCCTGAGCAACACCCTGGCCTTCAGCGAAGTGTTGCCGGTGCATGGGCCGACCTATCTCGGTCCGCCCGGCGACGGCATGGTGGCCGAGGGCGGGCAGGCGTTCGAGGGCTACGTGACGCCCAATTCCAGCGCGCCCGACATCGTCTGCAACATCTGTACCCCGCAACGCGCGATCCAGGTCCCCTGCGTCGTCTCCATGGTCGACGTGCAGCAGTACCAGGCTTCTCGCAGCGCTCATCCGGGCGGCGTCAATAGCGCGATGGGCGACGGCTCCGTCCGTTTTATCAACAACTACGTCGACGTCCAGACGTGGCGGGCATTGTGCTCGTCGCGGGGCGGTGAACCGATCGACCCCTCGAAATTCTGATGAAACCACGCCGATTCTATTTCCGCATCCTTTTGGTTGGACTTGCGGCCGTCGCCGGCGGCTGCCAGTCGAAGGGCAACTATCCGGCCGCCACCGTCAGCGGCCGGGTAACCCTGGACGGCGCGGCGGTGCCCAAGGGCTACGTCACCTTCAGCCCGGCCGCGGACGGTCAGGGACCGGTGACCGGCGCAGCGATCGATCGGGGAAAATATCGTTGCGAACGGGTTCCCCTGGGCAAGCACGTCGTGACGTTCATCGCCCAGGGCGAGAAACCGGTGAAGATCCACGACGCGATCACCGGCGGCGAGCACGAGGTGCCGCAAGACATCTTGCCGCCGGCGCTCCGCGGCGGCGTGCCGGTGGAAATTACGCCCGGCCAAATCGAGCGGGATTTCGCTTTGACGAGCAAGTGAGCCGCGCCGGGTTCGTCCGTCTTCGCGCATGGCGGCGCTTCCGCACCGAGGCAAGTTGGCCTCGGCGGAATGCGTGGATTGATTTCGCGGTGCGGAAGCGTACACTGGGTTGCAGCGGAGAACTGCAATGACCGACATCGCCTCGTTCTGCCAAGAACGCTTGCCTCCGGCCACTCCAAATGAAAGTAAAGAGGATTAATATGCACCTTCAGAAAACGTTCGGCCTCTGGGTTGGCTTGCTCATTCTACTCGGACTCGCCACCGCTGCCCGTGGCCAAGATGTGCGCGAGCGTCTGAACTTCAATCGCCAGTGGACGTTCTGCCTTGGCGATCGGCCCGGCGCCGAGGCCCCGGCCTTTAACGACGCCGCCTGGCAGCGCGTCGGCCTGCCGCACTCCTTCAGCATGCCCTATTTTCTTGCCGACCGCTTTTACGTCGGCTATGGCTGGTATCGCAAGCATTTTCAGTTCAGGCCCCAGTGGGCCGGCAAGCGGCTGTTCTTGGAATTCGACGGCGCCTTTCAGGACGCCGAAGTGTTCGTCAACGGCCGGAGAATCGGCCGGCACCTCGGCGGATACACCGGCTTCTCCCTGGACATCACCGCCGCCGTCAAGTCCGGCGACAACGTGGTGGCGGTTCGGGTCAATAACCTGTGGAATCCGCAGCAAGCGCCGCGCGGCGCGGATCACGTCTTCAGCGGCGGCATTTACCGCAACGTCTGGCTGACGGCGACCAGTCCCGTTCATGTGACCTGGTATGGCACGTTCGTTACGACGCCCGGGCTCACAGCCGAAGCCGGAACCGTGAACGTCAAGACGGAGGTCGCCAACCAGTGCGCTCGGGACCGGAAATGCCTGTTGCGGACGGATATTCTCGATCGCGACGGCAAAATCGTGGCCAGCGTCTCATCGGCTCGAACCGTAGCGGCCGGTGCCACGGTGACCATCGACCAAACCAGCCCACCGATTGTGCAGCCCAAGCTTTGGCGGCCCGATCGTCCGGTCCTTTATACGGCCGTATCCTCGATTCGCAGCGGCGGGACTCTCCTGGATCAGTTCAAGACGCCCTTTGGCTTCCGCTGGGTCAAGTGGACCGCCGAGCGGGGCATGTTTCTCAACGGCGAGCATTACTATTTTCACGGCGCCAACGTGCATCAGGACCACGCCGGCTGGGGCGATGCGGTGACCGATGCCGGGTCGCGACGGGATGTGAAGCTGATCAAGGACGCCGGCTTCGACTTCATCCGCGGCTCGCACTATCCGCACAGTCCGGCCTTCTCCGCAGCGTGCGACGAGTTGGGCATGCTTTACTGGTCGGAGCTCTGCAACTGGAACGGCATGCAGGCCAGGTCCGGGTGGTTCGACAACGGGCCGATCGATCCGCAGAACTTCGCCGGCTACGCGGCCAGTTGCAAGGCGACTCTCGGCGAGATGATCCGCATTCACCGCAACCATCCGAGCATCATCATCTGGAGCATGTCCAACGAGGCTTTCTTCACCGACAGGTCGCTCATCCCGCAAATGAAGGAACTTATCCAGCAACTGGTCGCGCTGTCGCACGAACTGGACCCCACCCGTGCCGCGGCCGTCGGCGGTTGCCAGCGCGAGGGCTTCGACAAACTGGGCGATGTGGCCGGTTACAACGGCGACGGCGCCCGGCTGTTCATCGACCCCGGCATTCCCAGCGTCGTTTCCGAATACGGATCGGTCATTTGCGATCGCCCGGGAAAATACGATCCGGGATTCGGCGACTTGGAGAAGCAACCGCAGTTCCCCTGGCGCAGCGGCCAGGCGATCTGGTGCGGCTTCGATCACGGCACGTGGCTGGGGCGTTTCGGCCGCATGGGCATCGTCGATTACGCTCGTTTGCCCAAGCGCGCCTGGTATTGGTATCGCAACGAGTACAAGAAGATTCCGCCGCCGGAGTGGCCGCAGTCCGGCACGCCCGCGCGGCTGCAACTGACGGCCGACAAGACCACCCTTCAGGGCACGGACGCCACCGACGACGCACAGGTGATCGTGACGGTGCTCGATGCGGCCGGCAAGCCGATCAGCAATTCGCCGCCGGTTACGCTCACCGTCGTTTCGGGTCCGGGCGAGTTCCCCACCGGGCCCTCCATCTCCTTTGACGAAACGTCCGACATCGAGATTCGCGACGGCCAGGCGGCCAGCGAGTTGCGGTCCTATTTTGGCGGCAAGACCGTCATTCGCGCCACCTCGCCCGGCTTGCCGGCTGCCGAGCTTACGCTGACCTCGCTCGGCGAGCCAGCCTATGTTCCGGGCGTCACGCCGCCCGTTGCGGCGCGTCCCTACGTTCGCTTCGTCGGCGCCGGCAGCTCGTTGGACAAAGAGGAGCGGCTCGGCAAGAACACCCCTACCAGCGCCAGCAGCGAGGCCGTCGGCCACTCCGCCCGACTGGCCAACGACGGCGACGCCTCGACCTTTTGGCAGGCCCGGAACGCCGGGGCCGGCGCGTGGTGGCAGGTGGACCTGGAGCGTCTGGTCGTGGTGAAGCAGACCAAGATCACCTTTCCAGCCCAAGGCAATTACCGCTACAAGATCGAGATTTCCAGCGACGCCGTGCAGTGGAAACCGCTGGCGGATCAATCGCGGACCACCAGCAGCACTTCGGTGCGAACGGATGACGCGCCCACGGCCCAACGGGTCCGATTCCTGCGGGTGACGTTCATCGGAACGCCTCCCGGAGGCAAGGCGGCCCTGGCCGAAGTGGAAGTATTCGGACATGCAACCGGGCCGTAAGGTTCCGCGTCAGAGTAAGAACAAATCGAGCCAATATGGGAACTGCCGCCGAACAAATCGTCGCTGGACTCCTGTTGGCACATGCCATCATGCTGGGACCGGCCCTGGCGGCAGTCTCGACGAAGGGGCGGCGATCGTGGCAAGCGGGAAGAGCCTGCTCGACGAAGGCTTGCCGGTCACCCAAGCCTGGTTCCCCGACCGCTTCACGAGCATCGAGCACGGTTTGGACTTCTGCGGCAAGTTTTTCCACTGGCAGAACCACGAGCATCATCACTGGGGCCTGGGGCTGCTGACTGCGGCCACGGTTCACCTCGGGCAGGCTGACGCGGCACTCTTAGCACGGCAGACCGTGCTGACCGCCGGCTATGCGGAGCATCCCGAACGATTCGTCCAAAAACCACCCCGGCCACTTGCGCTGCCCCGTGAGGTCTGGATCAACCCTCCGGCCGATGGGCCGGAACCCCGTATGCTACAACTACCGCGCGACACTAATTTCGTACCGCAGTTGTCTCAAACCCCTTGACACGTTCCGGAGGCTGACTTGTTGCCCGGCCTCGCTTGCGATTCGGGCTTCTATCCGCTGACCAACGCCATTTAAGTATACCAGCCACATCGGCGTTTGTTTACTGGACCATCCGTGTCGAATCGGTGTTCATCCGTGGCTCAGCTCTCTTTTCCCTTTTTGGCGGCCAAGAAAAAAGCTGGCCCGGGCAGAGAGGACCCTGCCCGGGCCGTGGTTTGCTTGATTTGGTTGTGATGAAGCCTCAATGTTCCAGCTCAGTACTGGCTCCACAATTTCGTCCCTTTCGATGTCGCCATCTGAGGGAAAAAATTATCCTTAGAAAGGAGGTGATCCAGCCGCAGGTTCCCCTACGGCTACCTTG
>CAYYBU010000262.1:0-5288 GCA_964469945.1 uncultured Planctomycetaceae bacterium | reverse complement strand
CGTCCGAGGTGAAGTTCTGCGGGCCTTGCCGCCGGGTAGCCCCGGCAAACTTGCCGCGTGGGCGGTGCCGGCTTCAGCAATCTTCTCCGTTCAGCACCTTTCCACTATCGCGCGGGGTGTTGTCGCTCGTTCACCAGTGCAATCGACTGGCCGTCTAACAACAAATTCCACTTTTTTTCTGCTACTCCATGTGGCTGCTACAAAAGGATTTGCGTCACAACACGCCATCGTTCTCGGCATATCGCGAATATTTTTTTGTCCCAATTCTCGGCTTCGTCCTTATATATGGAGGGAAGATGCAGTTCCCGGGTTTATGTGCATTGCGGAGTACATGATGTCATCTGGCGGATCGAGCGATAGTGGCGGCGATCGCACCGTCGAGTTCCTGCGGCTCTTGAGCGAGCGGGAGCGTTCGCTGTTCGCCTTCATTCTGGCTATGACTGCCAACTGGGCCGATGCCGACGACGTCGTCCAAGAGACACGGATCCGCCTGTGGGAACAGTTCGACACATATCGCCCGGGCACTGACTTCGGCGTCTGGGCCCGCTCCATTGCTTATTACATCGTGCTGGCTCACCGCGAGAAGTTGGCCCGTGACCCCTTGTGCTTTAGCCTGCCGTTTTACGAGTCGTTGGCTGCCGAGGTGGAAGCGACGCCCGAGCTGCTGGGGGAACGCCAGGAGGCCCTATTGCACTGTTTGGAACAACTCGACGAGACCAAGCGGTGGCTAGTGAATCAGTATTATTCGGGTAAGGAGTCGCTCCATCGCCTAGCCGATCGGCTTGGGCGGCCGTACGAAGCGACGCGCAAAGCCCTTTATCGTACCCAGTTGGCCCTGGCCGACTGCGTGGACAGCCGCATGCGAAAGGAATCGGAGCGATGAGCCGCAGACCGGATGCGTTGAAGGAAGAGGTCTACTGTCTGGCCAGCGGAGCGCTGTCGGCGGACCTCACGGCCGAGGAGGCCCTGCAACTGGAGCGTCTTGTGACGCAAGATCCGCGGGCGCGGCGATTCTACTACGAGTTCGTCTGTGACGCATGCAACCTGCGCGCCTGCGCGGATCGCAACACCAACATGCCAACGGAGTCCGACGCCCGCATCGCGGCGATTCCCCAAGTTAGCCCCACTGCTGCCCCGCCAGCGCCCGTATCGCCCGTCCACGGTTTCCCGCTCGATGTCCAACAGCAGGGCTGGGGCTTTCTTTTCAATCACTTGGTGTTGTTCTCGTTTGTCGGCCTGCTAATCGCCGCCAGCGTGGCAGGCGTGATCGCGAGTCGGACTATTTCTCGTCCCCCGGCCCAACTAGCTTCCGCAACGGTTACCAATCCGCCGCCGACAAATGTGGCTGCGGCCGATAGTCGGCAAGCGGCGACTCCCCCGGCCAACTCTGCCGCGTCAAGTCCGCGTGCCGTCGCCCGGATCGGTCGCGTTACGGATTGCCACTGGACTAACTCCGGTGCGGTACTGGCGACCGGCGCTCGGCTGCAACCCGGCCGGGAAATCGACATCACCAAGGGCCAAGTGGAAATCGTCTTCGACTGCGAGGTGGTTGTGACCTTGTATGGCCCTAGCATTCTGTTGGTGAAATCGGACAAACAGGTTCAGTTGCTGATGGGGCACGCCATGGCCCGGGCCGACACGCGCCGTGGGCATGGTTTCGCCATTTCCACCCGCACCGCAACCGCCTTCGACCTGGGCACGGAGTTCGACGTGCAAGCGGCGCCCGATGGCCACAGCGAAGTGTACGTCACCAGGGGGGCAGTTGAGGTGCAGTCGCACAATTCCACGGGGCGGCAACGACTGGAGGCGGGGCAGACGGCCCAAGTGGAACCGGGTGACGCGGGCATCATCACCGTGATCGAAGGCGGCAGCAACACGCCGGACTTCAAGTTTCCTACCATCGAGCCGCCGTCGAAAGATGACTATGCCGATCGGTCGCAACATCATGCCTCGATTCGCGTGGTGCAAGGACAACTGGACATACACAGTGGGCCGATTGAACTGCTGCTGGACGGCCGGGGGCAGAGCACCAAGGATGCCCCGCGGGAGTCGGTCTTCGTCGCCGACAATACCAAGCACGGCCGCATCCTCTTGGACTTGGGGAAGATCGTGCTGGTACACAAAGTCAACACTTATAGTTGGCATGTGTACGAAGACGTCGAAGCCGGCAGCGCGCGTCGCGACTCCCGGGCAACGCAGCGCTACACCTTGTACGGCTGCGCCGGGAACGTGCCACCGCCCCCCGACGGCGATCCGGCAACCCGCGGCTGGAAGTTGATCAGCCGCGTCAATACCGACGAAGCCTTTACGGTCCCGCCCGTCAAGAACCGCCCACCGCAGCAGGCGGTCTCGACCACCGGGACCAACGGCAAGATCGGGCAGTATCGCTTCTTGTTGTGGGACGTGGAGCCGACGCACGTCGACGCCTATTCGCCACCGTTGCAGTCGAAGGGGCCGAGTGTTGCCGATCGTCCAGGATGGTTAACACCCCAGGACGAGAGTACGTTTTTCGGAGAATTCGACGTGTACGCGGAGTGAGGAAGAAGGATTTGGGGATTTGGGGATTTGATTCGAGATCTGATATTTTCAAATTTCAAGATTTGCGAACCACTAACCACCGTCCACGAACCACGGTGCACTTTTTTTCCTAGGGTAATGCCATGAAATCTTCTCACAACCGATTCTTTTCTACTATTCTGGAGGCTGCCTTGAAAGCTCGTTCTCTTGTTTGTTTCGTCGGCCTGATGGCCGCAATGTTCTCGCTAGCCAGTGGAGTTGCCATCGCCCAGGACACCTGGACCGGTGGCGGGAGCAGTCCCAATTGGTCTGACCCTGGCAACTGGACCGGCACCACGCCGAGCGGATGGTGGGACGTCGCGTTTAACAGCACTTCCACATTGCAGCTCACCAACAGCATGGATCTCACCGGCGCCAACGCTACGTTCAACAGCGTTATTCTCACGAATCCGAGCGGCCCGGTCACGATCAATGTAACGGGTGCCCCGATGTGGATCGGCGGCAGCGGTATCAACATGAGCGCCGCAACGCAAAACCTGACGATCAATGGCCGGCTGGATGTGCAAGGCGCCGGTTCTCAAACTGTCTATCCCGGCGGTATTTCCACTTCGATCAACGCCTGCCCGTGGAACGTGAATTCCAACCAAACCTTGACAGTCATCGGTGGCGTGTATGGCAACGACACCGGCAGCCAGGCAACGGCCGTCAAATTCGGCAGTGGCACGCTGGTCGTCGGCGGGGGCGCCAGCGACACGGCCGACAACAACGCTTTCCAACTCTACGCGGCGGCCGGCCTGACCCAGTTGAACAAGAACAGCGGCAGCGGAGATCATGCCGTGTCATCGATCACGGGAATCGATCCAGGCGCGACGGTGCAGTTGACCGGCCAAGGCAACTATCAGGTCTATCAAGGCGGGTACGTTAACCTCACCGGCGGCACGTTCGACCTCAACGGAAACAATCAGTCCGGCGCCACGTTCAATGTTAACAACAACGGGTCCGTGATCAGCTTCAGTGCCAACGGCAGTACCTTCAGCCCGAACGTCACGAACCTCAACAGCAACCTCATTGTGTCCACCGGCAACGGCGTTACGGGTACGTATAACAACCAGATCACTGGCGGTGGTGCCTTGACCACAGTCGGTTCCGGCACGCTGATCCTGACCGGCGCCAACACCTACACCGGCCCCACCACGATCAGCGGCGGGACGCTGAGCTTTTACGACACCGCGCCGAATTCCTCGGCGAACATCTCGATTGGCAGCGGCACCGTGTTCCAAATGAACGTCGACACGATTCCCAGCGCGGGTGACAGCGCCAATGTGGCGCTCGGCGCCAATGGCGGAACAACGATCACCGGCAATGGAATCTTCCAAAAGACCGGCGCGGGCGTCCTTGCTTTGGACGGCCAAGGGAGCGGCCATGGCGTAACGTTCAACATGAGCGGCGGCACCATCGACATCGAGGGCGGCACGCTCCGCAACGGCGGTTGGGACGGCGGCATTTGGACCAACAATAATGCTTCCATGAACATCGCCGCCGGCGCCTTGTTTGACATCTGGGGCGGCCAGTCGGTGATCGTCGACGCCTTGACCGGCGGAGGCACCATCGACTCGACCAATTATGGCGGCAATCAGACCTTGACGGTTGGAATCAACAATGGGTCCGGCACGTTCAGCGGCGTTTTCCAGAACACCACCGGTAATCTTGGCTTGATCAAGAACGGCACGGGCACGCAAGTCCTCTCCGGCGCCAATACCTACACGGGCGGCACGACCGTCAACGGTGGCGTCCTCACGCTGCAAGGGGGCGCCTTCTCGACGACTGCGCGGACTTATACGATCAATACGGGGGCCGTGCTCGACCTCGATGGAAATACCTCGGTTGCCAGCGGAACGACGACCCTCAATGGCGGCGGCACACTGCAAATCACCAATGGTGGCTTGGGGAATGATACCGGCCCCGGACGCAACATCAATATGTCGCTTGGTGCAGGCGCTTTGATCGATATACAAGCCAGTGCGTCGCTGACAAACGGCGGCTGGCAAGATATCAATTGGACGAACAACCAGGCATCGTTAAACGTCGACGGTACGCTTGACTTGTGGGACGGCAACACGGTGATCGTGGATGCTCTGACCGGCGCGGGCACGGTGACGCATACCAGCAACGGCGGTCTTACCAACCTCACGGTCGGGGTTAATAACGGCTCGGGCAATTTTTCCGGCACGATCACCGAGACCCCCGGACACCAGACATCCCTGACCAAGGTTGGCGCGGGCACGCAGACCCTCTCCGGCGACAACCACTACACCGGGCCGACCCTTCTGACCGCAGGCACGCTCGTCCTGGGCACGAGCACGACCCCACAGACGGGCCTGTACGAAGGCCTCGTGAGCATTACCACCGGAACGGATACGACCGGTACGATTCCACTGACCTCGATCCAGTCTGTGGCACGCTGGGGCACCTCGACCACCGCCGGTGGCAACAACGTCTATCCAAGCTGGGCCGACAATACGACCTGGGGCTATACCGGCTTCATCGACAACAAGACCAACGGCTCGGTCACCTACACCTTCGGCAAGAATTTTGATGACAACGGCTACCTGACCATCGATGGCCAGTCGGTCATCAACGACACACAATGGAACGACACCGTCACAAACAGCATCACGCTTGGACCGGGCCTGCATACCATCGATCTGCGCTTCGGCCAGGGCACCGGCGGTGTAGGGCCCAACAACGGCAATAATTATGGTCAATATGGT